>NZ_JBMQQG010000009.1:0-66453 GCF_057362405.1 Ginsengibacter sp. | reverse complement strand
CCGTTGCGAGAGCTGGAAAGATTTGAACAATTGTTCGGTGTAAAGTTTTTTTCCTTGCATACTTTAAGTTAATATTCCAAACCACCCTTTTGCAACTATCTTTATGCACAGGATGTGAGTTGTGCAACAAGCACAGGCGGTTTGGCAATATTGCGGGGCGACGAATATATACTCAACTTTAGTTTGTCTTGTCCTGAAATAGGTTGACACAAAATCAACCGAAAATGGATATAAAAAAAGAAGCGGTAAGAGAGTATTTAGAAGATGGCATCCCTTACCGTGAGCTCGCAAAAAAGTATGGTGTTAACCGTACTACCATCAACAAATGGGTGTTAGTGCATCAAGGCATTCATGACCTACCCAGAAGTCATAAACAGATTACTTACGATCTTCAACAAAAAACATTGGGTAAAAATTCTAAACAGGTAGTCAAAGAGCATCAATCGGAATTAGAAAAAAAGATCGAGGTACTGGAAAAGCAACTGGAATGGGAGAAGTTGCGAAGTAAGGCGCTGGATACCATGATAACGGTAGCAGAAAGAGAGCTTCATATTGATATCAGAAAAAAGCCTGGCACCAAACAACCCGGGAGTTAATACAAGGCAATGATGCAATTTGTCTGCAATCAATTTGCCGGTTGTTTGGTTATTCGAGACAAGCATTTTACAAACATCAGAAACTGCAATTTGAAACACTAAGTAAGACTCAGCTTATTATTGAACAGGTGTTGTACATCCGTAAACAACAACCCAGGTGTGGCGGCCGCAAGTTGATGGTAATGTTACAACCTTTCTTTGCAGAAAGGAATATAACAATGGGAAGAGATGCATTTTTCAATTTACTGGCGAAGAACAAGCTGTTGGTTCGCAATAAAAAAAGAAGCGTTCACACTACTAACTCTAAACATTTCTTTTACCGCTACCCGAACCTGGTAAAGGATTTTACGCCACTGCATGCGCATGAACTGTGGGTGGCAGACATCACTTTCATCCCCGTAAAAGAAAATCGTTTTGCCTATTTGTATTTAATAACGGATGGGTATAGCCGAAAAATAGTAGGCTTTCATGTAAGCGATAATATGCGGGTAGATAGTGCTGTAGTTGCCTTACAAAAAGCGATGGATCAAAAACCGGCAGATGCAATTGTAATCCACCACAGCGATAGGGGCATGCAATATTGCAGCAATGAATATGTAAAAATGCTTAAACAACATTATGCATTAATCAGCATGACAGAAAACGGAGATCCTTATGAAAATGCTATGGCCGAAAGAGTGAATGGCATTTTGAAAACAGAACTAATTGCAGAAACCTACAGCGATGTAAGAGAAGCGATGCAACATATAACAAGGTGCATAACAGTTTACAATTTCAGAAGAGTACATAGCAGTATCAATTACCAGATACCTCATCATGTGCACATACAAAAAGGGCCTCAAATTAAAAGATGGAAAAATTATTATAAACCAAGGCAACAAAAAAGAGATGAACTATTGGAGATATATAATGGGCAGCCACACAAAAAAAATCTTTAGCTATGGGGCTACGATTTTTTTGTGGCCACGCACGGCTGGCACCTCAAATGTCAACCGTAATCCGGATGAATTATCTTTGTCAACCAACAGCAGGATTATTATTTATAACTGTCAACTTTTTTCAGGACGGGTCAGTGCATGTTTCAGCATTAGTTCCGGGCTGAAGTAACTTTGGCAGGCTATAGTAATAACAATGAACTTAAATTATAAATTTGGCTAACGGTTATGGGCAGACCGAATTCTATTTCCCGGCCTGCATAAATGCGTGGCCGTTGGTTGCAACTTGTTTAGACAAATTTTAACTGCTTCAATCAAATTAATTTTAAGTTGTAATAAAAGCGGACACTACTGTATCGAAATGACGCACTTTAATTTTGATTAGCGAAACCAATTTGTTGGGAATCAAAGAAGTGTAAACTGGCATTTTCTTAGTTTAATGCATAATTAATTAGAAACTTAATATTTCGTTTGCCTTAGGCAGAAACGGAATCAATCTATATGATACAACGTTATATAAAAGTAGCATGGCGCAGTTTACGTCAAAACCCGAAGATAGCAATCATTAATATAGGTGGCCTAGCGATTGGCCTGGCCTGTGCGATTGTACTTTACTTGTATGCAGGCAATGAATTTGGTTATGATGCTTATTACAAAGATGCAGATCGAATCTATCGCCTGTATTTACATGTAAGTCTGAATGGCGCAGAATCAAACAATGCGAAAACCAGCCCGCCGGTGGCTTATGCATTGCGAAATAATATTCCTGAAGTTGAAACCAGTACACTGGTTGGTTATGAAAATGCATTTAATGTTAAGTATGGTGATAAAGCTTTTAGGGAATACAGGATTTATACAGCAGACTCTAACTACTTTAAAGTTTTCAATCATCCGTTACTATATGGAAATGCAGCAACGGCACTAACAAAACCGAATATGTTAGTGCTTACTGAGACCACTGCCAAACGTTATTTTGGTAACGTAAACCCTGTTGGCAAACAACTTATCATAAACAACTCGCTTCCATTTATGATATCGGCAGTAATGACAGACTTTCCTTCCAATTCACATTTTAATGCTGATATGCTTTTATCGCTCGGCACCATACATGGCAGGGATGATGCCGACTGGTTGTCATCGGGATACTCCGATTTTGTTAAGCTTAAAAAAGGGGCTGACGTAAAAACTGTTCAGGCAAAGCTGAAAAAATTAGTTGATGAAGGTGCCGGCGCCCAGATTGCCAAAGAACTGAAAGTGCCTTACGCTGATTTTTTGAAAAGCAATAATGCATATGAAATACGGTTTGAGCCGCTTACAGAAATATACCTTTATTCAAAAGAGAAATATGGCATTGAGCCCAACAGTGAATGGGGGAATAACAGAACGGGCGATATTGTTTATGTGCGCATCTTTATTGCCTCTGCACTGTTTGTATTGCTGATTGCAGTGTTCAACTTTATTAATATCGCCACTGCACGCACAGAAAAAAAAGCCAAAGAAACGGGCATACGCAAAACACTTGGCTCGGCACGGTGGCAGTTGATGGTGCAGTATTTTACAGAGGCCATGATGACCACTGTTACTGCTGTAAGTGTAGCTTTACTGCTGGTAACCCTTGCGTTACCCTGGCTTAACCAGCTTACCGGCAAAACCGTAGAACTATCATTGTTTAGCAGTTATAAAACCATCCCGCTGTTATTCTTGTTTACCATAACAGTTGCACTACTATCAGGAATTTATCCCGCTCTATATCTTTCCAAATTCAGGCCGGTAGAAACCTTGAAAGGCCTGCAACATAAAAGCAGGAATACCATGCGCAGCGTATTGGTGATAAGCCAGTTTGCTATTTCCATAGCCTTCATTATTGGCATGATTACCGTAAAAAGCCAGCTTAGTTTTATGCAGCATAAAGATATTGGCATGCGAACACCGGGACTTATCACTATTACTAACGGCTCTGCATTGGGCGATAACCTGCAATCATTCCTGCAGGAATTGATGAAGAATTCCGCTGTGGTTTCTGTTACTAATTCTTCGATTATGTTTTCTTCCGGCGTACCTGGGTCAGCTTACACTTATGAAGGCAACACTGGTGCACAACCTGTACGCACTTCTTTTTTAGATGTGGATGAATACTTTGCTTCCACCTTTGGTATCCCATTAAAAGAAGGCCGTTTTTTTGATGCATCAATGGGCACAGACAGTATGGCTGTTGTAATTAATGAAACTGCTGCAAAAGCTTTTGCACCTGATGCAAAGTCAATTGTAGGACAACGCATAAAAATGCTTTCCAACCGTGATGTACCGCTTATTTACCATATTATAGGCGTAACAAAAGATTTTAATTATGAGTCGCTGCACGAGCAGGTACAACCGCTTGTACTGCACCTTGATAAAGTGCGCCAGGCTGCCACCTATATTACGGTAAAATATTCCGGCAACAATACTGCGGCCATGCGTTCTTACATACAAACCGTATGGGACAATATGCATCCTGTTGAAAAATGTTATTTCAGTTCACTGGATGATATAATTGACAATCTTTACAGCAACGAAAAAAAGATAAGTGCACTATCAACCATATTATCTATACTCGCTGTATTTGTTGCCTGTATGGGTTTGTTCGGGCTTGCCATGTTTGTTACTGAACAGCGCAAAAAAGAAATCGGCATACGCAAAGTGCTGGGTGCAAGTGTTGCAGAAGTAACCCTTACTATTTCAAAACAATTTGTATTATGGGTTGTTGTGGCTAACCTTCTGGCATGGCCGTTCACATATATATTATTGAAGCAATGGCTACGCAATTATGCCTATCATATACAGCCTGCCTGGTGGGTGTTTGCCAGCGCAGGCATTATTACGTTGCTTATAGCATTGGCAACTATCAGCATAGAATCTATAAGGGCTGCACTGGCTAATCCGATAAAGAGTTTAAGAACCGAATAATTAACAAAAAACTGCCATCAACAACAACATTGATATTGCCAATAGTGGGGCTTGACATCGGAGCAATCTTCAGCGGTAATTCTGTTATACTGCACTTCGGCACTCGACGAACAAAGCTCAGTTTTAGTTCTTAATATTTAACTTTATCAAAAAGCCGGGCAGCGGTTACGGGCGGACAAATATAAGATTTCCCACCATCGGCAATACCTGTTCGTTGTGCTTCACTTTGACAAACATTCCGTTCAACAAATCATAAAAATGAAAATACTCGTAAGCATCGTTTTCTTTTTTGCTTTTATTAGTGCTAAAAGTCAAAGTCATGAAAATATCATCATCGGCAAAGCTGAAAAATTTTATTCCAATATATTAAAGGAAGAACGAACATTATTGATATATACTCCTGTACAAGCTGATAAGACAAGTCTTCAGCGTTATCCTGTTTTGTATTTGCTTGATGGTGAAGAACACTTTTATGCTACTGTTGGTATGATAAAACAAATGAGTAGTATTTGGGGCGATATGATTGTAGTAGGGATTGCAAATACAGATAGAAATAGAGATTTAACGCCAACAATAAATAATACTGGCGGTGGTGATAGATTTATGAAATTTGTAAAAATGGAATTAATACCTCATATTGATTCCGCCTACTCTACAGCACCTTACCGCATATTTAGCGGTCATTCATTAGGTGGTCTCACGGTTATAAATACCTTATTGAATAGCACTCCACTTTTTAACGCCTACATTGCCATTGACCCAAGTTTATGGTGGGAAAACAAAAAATTGGTGCAACAAGCAAAATCAGATTTTCATAAAAAGAAATATGGCAACACTTCTCTTTTTATTGCCAGAGCAAACGATATGCCTATCGGCATGAACAACCAAACGGCATTAAAAGACACTACAATCAATACTGTTTTGTATCGTTCTGTTTTGCAATTTGTCAATATTTTAAAAACTGAAAAACAATGTGGGCTTACTTGGTCATCAAAATTTTATCCTGATGAAGTACATGAAACCATACCGTTAATTGGCGAATACGATGCTTTGAAATTTTTATTTAGTTCTTACCAATTCAAGACAAATCTGCTGCAAATAGACCCATCAAAATACGGCAATGAAGTAGATAATATTGATAAACAATTTGATGCTCATTTTAAAAATTTATCAAAAAAAATGGGCTACAAAGTAATACCACCAAAAGATGTAGTAAATGTTTTAGGATATAACTGCATGAGTTTTAAAAAATGGGACAAAGCCGAATATTTCTTTAAAATGAATATTGAAAACTATCCGCAAGATGCCAATGGATTTGATAGCATCGGCGATTTTTATGAAGCAAAAGGAAATATTGATAAAGCTATTGAAAGCTATACAAGAGCCTTGCAATTAAGCAACAATGCAGACACAAAAAGGAAATTAGAAAACCTGAAAGAGAAGAAATAATTATGGAAATATCTGCTTTAACAAGAAGTATTGTAAAAGGTAATCATGCCATCATTGCACCCGATGGCTATGTAAACAGTAATGTGCCAGGCTGGACAAATTGCACAGTAAATGTTATTATCAATGAGGCAATGAGTGCCAATTTTTGCCAAACAATTGTTACTGCTCAAAAAAATACAATGCTACAAGGCGAAACAGTCAATTCGCAAATTTTCTTTTACATTATTGAAGGCAGTTGTAAAGCAACTATGACAAATGAAACAAAGCATTTAAGTGTTGGAAAGTTTGCATATGTTCCGATTAACAGTAATTATTTATTTGACCAATTTGAAGAAGGCACAAAAATTATTACGTTCCATAAAGTTTATGAAAAATTGAATAGTTATAGCACTCCGAAAATATTATTTGGCGATGCTGCTAATATTCCAGCACCTTCTTACCTCGGTGATGATGCTTTATACTTGCAGGTATTATTGCCAGATGATTTATCTTTTGATATGGCGATAAACATTTTCACTTACGAGAGGGGTGGACATTTGCCATTTGTTGAGACACACATTATGGAACACGGAATGTTGTTTTTACAAGGGCAAGGTGTGTATATGCTTGACCAAAAGTGGTATCCTGTAAAGAAAGGTGATAGCATTTGGATGGCTCCTTATTGCCAGCAATGGTTTACAGCTATGGGTAAAGAGCCTGCCGTGTATATTTATTACAAGAATGTGAATCGGTTTCCAACAAAAATTTGAATGAAAAAGAAAAGCGAAGGCACAACAGGCGGTCTTTGGCAACATGGCGGGGCGACGAATAAATGCTCAACTTTCCCTATTAGGCTTCAGTTCCAGCCGACGAATAACACGAAGCAATAGTGTAAACAATGAACTTTTAGTTATAAATTTAACAGCGGTTGCGGGCTGACAATTTTCAAATACCGCCACATCGCTAAGCCGTGTCCCGTTGTACGCTACTTTTTCACGGATATCTAAAACTATCAGCATGACCAGATTGATTAGACATATTCTATTTTTGCTTACTCTTTTTATATCAACTTACGTTTTTGCACAATCGGACAGCATTGTATTAAAAGACATATCATGGGACAAAAACTCTCCGGCAGGTTCTGAAATATTATTTATACCGTCTGATAATGCCCTTTTAGCAGGGCTTATGTATAGCGCCAATGGAACTGGAAAACATCCCACATTGTTGCTTTTACATGGTTATCCTGGCTATGAACGCAATCTTGACATTGCTCAAGTAGTAAGAGCGCATGGATGGAATGTAATTTATTTTGATTACAGAGGTTCATGGGGAAGCCAGGGCAAGTTTACTTTTAAAAATTGTGTAAAGGATGTAATTAATGTTGTAGCATTTTGTGACAAGTATCAAGACTCATTAAAAATTGACACTTCAAATATTGTGCTTTTTGGACACAGTATGGGAGGATGGGTAGCTTTAAAAGCAATTCAACAATTGCCCACTGTAAAGAAGGCTTTTATTTTGTCAGCATGGGATATATATAATCAATACAAAAGGCAGCTTACCGGAACAGAGCTAAATGCTTTTAACATGGACGCCGATACACTGGGTAAATTTTTTGTTTTAAACGGATCGCTAAAAGATAGATTTCAACCTGTATTGGAAAGAGATGAATATTTTAATTTGGAAAAAAACATAGACCCATTAAAGCAAAAACAAATTATTATGCTGGATGAACATGAAAGAAATAAAAAAATTGCCAAAGCTATTCAAAACTTAACTCCTGTATATTTCGAATATGATGTTTGGCAGACTGATCATTCTTTTACTAATAAAAGAGTTTCATTAATAAATAAGGTCCTTACGTTTCTTGACAAATAAAGCAGGGTACAACAATCGCAATAGCTGGGGCTGACGTGCATTTCATCAGCTTTTTGTTCGCTATTAGGCTGTAGTTCGGGCTGAAAATTCTCTATTGAGCTATGAATCATAATCTCAACTATTTGTTCGTTTACTGTACTTTTGTTCCGGCTGAAAATTCACTGAATGCCCCGCCATCGCCAATGGGTAGCCGTTATCGGCAACCCTAACAAGCACACAACGTTTAAATGACAATGCAAAAAGAAATAAAGACTAATTGTGATGTTCCTGCACTTTGGCAAGAGCATAAAAACGAGTTAAGAAACTTCATTTTAAAAAGAGTGAAAGACCAGGACTTGACAAATGATATTTTACAAGACGTTTTATTGAAAGTTTACAATTTTTGTATTTCAAAATCAGGTGTTAGAAATATTAGAAGTTGGCTTTTTCAAATTGCACAAAATACAATAACAGACCATTATCGCAAGCAATCAAAGTTTACGGACTTAGACAACTTAAATGACTTGGAAAACGAAGACCAAAATGTAGCGTTTAGCGAAGCAACAAATTACATCTTGCCAATGCTTGACTTCTTGCCAAAAGAATATGCAGTTCCTTTAAAACTAGCTGACATTGACAATATGAAACAAGCCGATATAGCAGAAAAATTAAACTTATCACTACCAGCCACAAAATCCAGAATACAAAGGGCAAGACAATTACTTAAAACAGAATTTATTACTTGCTGCCATTTTGAAACAGACACACAAGGCAACTTAATTTCTTTTGACATTAAAGCAAGTTGTGAGCCTTTACAAAAAGTAAAGAAAGAGTTACAAAAATGATTTGCATCTTTTTTGACACTTCTGCGTCTTGATTGTGATTTTTAAATTACCCACAATTAAATACAGAAAAAATGAAAAGATTTCACGTTCACGTAAGAGTGAAAAACCTTGATGAAAGCATTGAGTTTTACAATGCTTTATTTAACACACAGCCAACAGTACAAAAAGCTGACTATGCAAAATGGATGTTGGAAGACCCAAGAATTAACTATGCTATTTCAAGAGGTCACAGCGAAAATGGTATTGAACATTTGGGTTTGCAATTAGAAACCGAAGCAGAGTTACACGAAGTTTTTGCTAATATGCAAAAAGCAAAAGGAACTGTAAGAGAAGAAGGAGAATGCACTTGTTGCTATTCAAAATCCCAAAAAAGTTGGATAACTGACCCACAAGGTGTTGACTGGGAAGCGTTTTATACACACGGCAGTGCAACAGTTTATGGCGAAGGTATTAATGCAAGACCTGCACCTGAAGTAATGGAAAAATGGACAGGTAATGATGGCAAAAATGCCATACTTGAAACAGCTATAATAACAGAAAAAACTTGCGACAATGGAAGCTGTAATAATTAGACCAATGCTACAAGAGCATTGGGGCAATGTAAAACAAATTTATGAAAGTGGCATTGCAACAGGCATTGCCACTTTTGAAACAACTGTACCAACATGGGACAAATGGAATAGTGGACACTTAACATTTGCAAGGCTTGTAGCAATTAAAAATAATGAAATTGCAGGTTGGGCTGCACTTAGCCCAGTTTCAGGCAGATGTGTTTATGGTGGCGTTGCAGAAGTGAGTGTGTATGTAGCAGACACACACAAAGGAAAGGGAATTGGAAAATTGCTTTTACAGAGCCTAATAACCGAAAGTGAAGCTAACAATATTTGGACTTTACAAGCAGGCATACTTACCGACAATATTGCAAGTGTAAAACTTCACGAAAGTGCAGGCTTTAGAGTTATAGGGCACAGAGAAAAAATTGGCAAACTAAAAGATATTTGGAAAGACAACTTCATTTTGGAAAGGCGTAGTAAAGTGGTAGGAATAGATTGACGAGATATAAGGTGAAATAGTCAATATTTAATCTGACAATTGGGATTAACTTTAAGTAACGACACTTATTCATTAACCCCAAAAAGTCAGATTATGAAAGTTGAGACTAAATTAATCAAAACCAAATTATAGGACTTCTGCACCTGGCAGAAAAATTGGGCTAACGTTGCGGGCTGACCGATATAAAATTCCAGCACAGCAGCACGCCTTACCATTGTGCGTCACTTTGAATTGACATCTTAATATATTTCAACTAATTTATTAAGGATTAAAAGCTAAATCAAATACTATGCGGAAAAAATTCGTAATAATTTTTGCAGTCTTGAATTGCTATGGCTTGCTCTCCTGTAATCCACAGAACTCAGAAAAATCTGCTAATCCAAAAGCTCAAAATTCGCCCTTCAACAAACAATGGGCAAAATCATTTATCGATAGCATTAACACAAAATTTTCAGAACAAATCGCTGCCGGCGATTCTTTTGCGTTAGCATCTCATTATTGGTCAGATGCTGAGTTATTGCTTGACAATAGCGAAGTCGTAAAAGGAAATGATATTCTTAATGCATGGGGTTCTGCGATACGCATGGGGATCAAAGAAATGACCTTTTCCACTACTGATATCACCGGAGATCCCGCATTCGTGATTGAAACTGGCAATTATGAAATGAAAGATGGCAATAAATCAATAATTGATAGAGGCAAATATGTTGTGGTGTGGGAAAAACGAAATGGCGAGTGGAAATTGTATCGTGACATTGGAAGTACAAGTGTGCCAGCGGCAAAATAAAATCTTCGCTCCATTCGCTCAGTTATATGGAAAGGTTGCGTTGGCATAAGTTTGGTAGCCTGGCTTTGTGTGTTGGCTATACTTGTGCCATGTTGAAGAGATGCTTATATTAGCATATAAGCTGTAAATTTAAATTCCACGATAATGATAAGGTGTATTTTGGCTTACATACATCAGAACCCTGTGCAGGCGGGTTTTGTAACAAGAGAGGAAGATTGGAAGTATAGCAATGCTCGGGATTTCTGCGGGACAAAAGGATTGGTTTCATTAAGTTGTACTTAGTATGGAGTGTCACAAGTAAGCCAGGCTTGTGCTAAGCCTCATATTTGCGCCATGGAACTTTCTTTTTACTCGGATGAACAGGGGGCATGACCTAAAGCTAAGGCTTCTTGTACCACCTGAAAGAATTGCAAGTTTTATTCTCATTCATGTTTACCGATTTTAACCAGGTTCGTAATTCTTTTTAGTAACGTTTTATCGTAAACGCAAATACCTTGGTAGGAAATTAATATATTATGCTTGAAGCTTGCCACCTTATTCAGCATAAAATAAGGTATTTTGTGGCTCGCAAGCATGAGCCGGGGCAGGAGAGCCAGAGCAGCTTAAAAATATAAACCCATGCATTATTATTTTCTTCTTCGTTTAAACAAAATATTTAAAAATGAAAAAACTATGCTGGTAGTGCTGACAACTTTATTAAGTGTTAATACACTGGTTGCACAGCCCATTTCAATAGAGCCGGCCGCGATAGATAGTTTTAATAATATCTTAAAAGGAAACACTGCAGACACAACTAAGGTGCACGCTTTGTATTGGCTGAGCCGGGTTAAAACGCTCAGTAATGCCGGCGAATCAATTGAATTGGCGAACAAAGGCCTTGATTTGGCAAAAAAAATAAAATTCCCGATTGGGGAACTGGAATGTTTAGAGGCACTTTCTTTCTCCTATGCCATTACATCTTCATTTGAAAAAGGCTTTAGTACGGCATATGAAGTAATAGATCTTAGTAAAAAATATGCCCCGGTAAGAGAGATATTTGGAATAAATATGATGGGCTTACTGTATCAGAAATTAGGGGATGATAAGGAGGCATTAAAGTGGGCACAAAAAGCATACTATCACCCCAAAATAAAACAATCAGATAATTTTACTCAATGGAGTGCCATGTTCTTATTAGCCCAGGAACATGAAAGATTAAATAACCTGGATTCGTCTTATCATTTCGCCATGGAAACAGTGGCATTTTCAAAACGATATTTTCCGTTGCAGGAAAGTTATCCAATGCTAATACTGGCCCAAATTAATAGCAAGCTCGGAAAATATGAAGATGCGGTAAATTATTGTAAACAGATCTTGAGGGCTTCAAACGGAAACGAAGGTTTTTTTGAAAATGAGGTGGAAAATGAATTAGCACAGATTTATTTTAATCAGCATCAATCGGACTCAGCTCAAAAATATGCAAGCCTTACACTGGCCGGGGCAACTAAATTCAAAAATTACCTCGTGATAATGAATTCCTCTCATTTATTATCCCAGGTTTTTGAAAAAACAGATCCGGCAAGAGCCTACAACTTTTTAAAAATTTCAACAGTTGCAAAAGATACTGTTACAAATATTGAAAAAACCAAACAGGTTAAACAACTGGAAATAAAAGAAAAACAACGCATTGATGATTTAAACTTAGCTGAGGTTGACGCTGAAAATAAATTACGTTTTAATGCCGCTGTTGCGCTCTTCTTAGGAGCACTGGTAATTTCATTTATTCTTTATCGCAATAATCGCAGCAAACAAAAAGCAAACCTGGTTTTAAAAGACAAAAACGATAAAATAGAAAAAACGGTTGCAGCACTCAATACTACGCAGGCATCGCTCGTTGCCAGGAATGAAGAGAATGAATTATTGCTGAAAGAAATTCATCATCGGGTAAAAAACAATCTTGAAGTTGTTAGCAGCCTGCTCGCTTTACAAAGCAACCAAATGGACGATCCCGACACGAAAGAAGCCATGCTCGCCAGCCAGAACCGTGTTCATTCCATCGGTATTGTTCACCAGAAATTATACCAGGGAGAAAACCTTGGCGCAATTGAAATGAAAGATTATTTCATCAACCTCAGCGAAAGCATACTTGATTCCTTTGATGCACATAATAGGGTGCAGGTGGAATGCAGCATGAGTACTTTGAATGTAGATATAGATACGGCAGTGCCGCTTGGTCTTATTGTAAACGAACTTCTTACCAACACTATTAAGTACGCTTTCCCGGAAGGAAGAAACGGGAAAGTGCAAATCAAATTAGAGCAGGCGGTCAATGGCAATTTACAAATGCTGGTATCCGATAATGGTGTGGGCAAAAGCGGCAAGATCACCGGCACCGGCTTCGGTGGACAACTCATCTCCATCCTTACACGGCAATTAGGCGGCGTCATGAAGGAGGATAACACCAATGGTACCCATATATTCTTTGAATTTGAATCGCCCAAAGCCGCGTAATGGCGAAACAAAAAAGGTGTATTAGAAAGAAAAATGTTGGCGGGACCCCAATAGTCGTTAGATCATTTAATAAGTCGCAGCTCAGCATATTCCTTGTGTAATTATTTTATTGAATTAGATGGAATAGCCGAAAACAGAAGCTGTCAATGTGTTTTACCCTCATTTTGGCGCAATGTGTGCCGTGAATCGAATACGGAAAGATAATGACAACGCCAGGTATAACACAAAAAATATTAAAGCACAGACAAATGAGCAAACCTAGAGCTATATTTTGCTGGAGTGGAGGAAAAGATTCTTCTTATTGCCTGCACAAAGTTTTAACAGGGGAGTTATTTGATGTAAAATATCTCCTGACCACTATAAACAAAAAGTTTAAAAGAATTTCAATGCATGGCGTTAGAGAAGAACTATTGGATAATCAAATCGAATCAATCGGTATTCCACTCCTGAAAGTAAGCATAACGGAAGGAACCAATGATGAGTATGAAAAAAGAATGGAAGAAGCTTTGTTAAAAGCCAAATCAGAAGGAATTGAGCATGTGATTTTTGGCGACATCTTTTTAGAAGATTTAAGAGTATATCGTGAAAAGAATTTAGCGAAGGTAGGAATGAAAGGAGTTTTTCCGTTATGGAAAATGGACACAGCAATTCTTATAAATGATTTTGTTGGTAAGCAATTTAAAACAGTTGTTTGTTGCACAAATGACGGATACCTTGGCAAAGAATGGGCGGGCAGGGAAATAGATAAATCATTTATTGCTGAACTGCCAGAAAAGGTTGACCCTTGCGGTGAAAACGGTGAATACCATACCTTTTGTTATGCCGGACCTTTATTTAAAAAGAAAATTGATTTCACAATTGGTGAAAAAATTTATAAACCACTTGAAATAAAGACAAGTGATGATTGTTCTCTTCCGTCAAACATTACAACAAAAGGATTTTGGTTTTGCGACTTGTTACCGGCAGAGTTTAAACAAACGGATACGTCCGAAATATAAAGATGCCTTTACAAAGGCCTTTGTACGTGGCACACGAAACAACTTTTTTTAAAATTTACAGCAGAACTTTTAATCATAAACCGCCCGCCTGCTGGCAGGTTTGGCAACGGTTACGGGCAGACGAAATTTATTTAAGCTGGAGAAATGTTTCGTGTGCCACGAACCCGGGCGAAGGTTGATCTAGAGTAACAAACTGTCTTCAATAATTACTACATCGTCACCCGCTGCCCCGTGCCTGCGGATTTATAAATGGCTTCCACAATTCTTATATCGCGAAGGCCTTCTTCACCGGGTACGAGCATGGGTTTATTCTCCTTGATGGATATCGAGTCATCATCCATTTGTTTGGCTTGCTGCCAGGGTATGTTGTAAGGATGATTTATTTCGCCTAAAGGACTTATGGCCTTTACACCTGCATACGCCTGGTAAGGAGATACATGGAGATCGCCTTTTTCGCAATAGACATCCAGGTAATTTATGTTCTCTCCAAAACTGGTTTTAATGTCCGCCATTACACCACCAGGAAATTCCAGCGTTGCCACAGTTGTTTCATCGAGGCCGTTCTTGTAAATTTCAGGCCGTGTTGTAGAAGTTTTTGCAGATATGATAGCTATGGGCTCCATACCAGTTCCGAGGCGTGCTCCTTGTATGGCATATACGCCCATATCGTAAAGCACTCCTCCGCCCATCGCCTTATTTTGCTTCCAGTGATTGGTACGGTTCTCTACATATCCTGCGCCGCAACTTGCCTTCTTTACGTTTCCAAGTAATTTCCTGTTAATGATGTTCGTGTACTCCTGGGTGTTAGGTTCATGGTGAAGACGGTAACCTATTGCCAGTTTTTTCTTATTGCTGTTGCAGGCATCAATCATCGCCTGGCATTCCGCGGCAGTTATTGCCATTGGCTTTTCACACCAAACATGTTTGCCGGCATTCGCTGCCCGTATTACATATTCCTTGTGCATAGAAGGTGGAAGCACTACATAGATTACATCTATATCATCATTATTTGCTATCTGGTCAAAAGTCTGGTAGTTGTAAATATTTTTATCGGGAATATTGTACTTCTTTTTCCAGGCTTCGGCTTTAGAGGGAGTACCGGTAACAATGCCGGCAAGATAACACTCCTTTGTTTGCTGCAGAGCCGGAGCAAGCAGGTCCGTGCTGTAATAACCTAAACCAACGAGCGCTACGCCAAGCCTTTCTTTCCCCCTGCGGGTTGCTGATAATAAACTGTAAGGCGACAACAGTACACCTGCGCCCGCAAGTGCAATTGTTTTGATAACATCCCTGCGGGAAGTTGAATTTGAAATTTGCCTTTTCATATTTTCTAAGTTTTGTGTATGGTTTAAGATCAATCATCGCCTGGTGGAAACAGAACACCAATGCCCGGTATGTGAAGTTAAAAAAATGTACAGACACTTCGGGCGTTTAAATAGTATTTGTACAAATGCACAAAACGCTGATGGATTGTTTTTGTAAAGTGCGAAAAAGACAGATTTTTTACTTCGGATCTATTTAAAGAATGAAGATCGAATCTTGCAACACTATAAATATGGCGGCTGCACATTGCATTTCCGTTCTTTACCTTTATCCTTTCTTTGGCAAAAAAATGTTTTTTCGAAACTAAAACTTTATACTAATGAGAAACTCAGATGATGTGAATGTTCAGGGAAAGATCGCACTCGTTACCGGTGCGGCAAGGGGAATCGGAAGAGCCTGCGCCCTGGCACTTGCGGAAGCAGGTGCAGATATTGCACTTGGCTTAAGAGATATTGATGCAGATAATGGAGTGATAAAAGAAATAGAAGCGATGGGAAGGAAAGCATTACCGCTGCAAATGGATGTAAGTAACATGAACGAAATAAATGCTGCTTTCGAAAAGATAAAAGAATATTATGGAAGAGTTGATATTGTAATCAACAATGCAGGAATTGCCCCCGAAAACCTGGCTGAAAATGTAACGGAAAAAGACTTTGATCACACGCTGGAGGTAAACCTGAAAGGCACTTTTTTCGTGAGCCAGGCGGCTGGCAAAATGATGATACAGCAACATTATGGAAGAATTATAAATCTCAGTTCGCAGGCTGGTTTTGTTGCGTTGCCAGGTGAATCAGTGTATTGCATGACTAAGGCCGGTATTGCTCATCTTACCAAATGCCTTGCAGCCGAATGGGGCAAGCATAATATTACTGTAAACGCTGTGGCGCCTACTTTTATCTATACACCCGGCACGGAAGAATATCTTGCGAATGAAGAGTCAAAAAAACATGTACTCTCCAAAATAGTTTTGGGTAAAATAGGCGAACCTAAAGATGTTGCCAACGCAGTGTTATTCCTCGCGTCACCCGCAGCCTCTCTTATTACCGGTACTACATTGTTGATCGATGGAGGATGGACAACTTTGTAAATTAGCTTCTAACTAATATTATCGCCCATACGCACTGAATAACGATGTAGGATCGTCATGGTTAATGATACCAGCGCTTCATCGCGTACCCGCAAATCAAATCATGTAACCGAAATTCATTTTTTTGCCCTTACTTTATATCCTAACATTTACGATTGATAAAAACATAAATGAATTAAACCATTTTACATGAAACATTTGAAATCGATATCAATATTTATTTTTCTTTTCTCTTGGTCAACATTGTTCGCACAGGTACATAAGGCGCCTGCTTACCCATTGATAACTCATGATCCGTATTTTAGTATCTGGTCAATGACAGATACCTTGAATGCGGCTCCTACCAAACACTGGACCGGTCGCGATCAGCCATTAACGGGTTTAATAAAAGTGGATGGAACTACTTACCGCGTTATAGGTAACGGTAACGGAGAAACGCAGGAATCTGCGGCTCTGCAAAAAAATGTAACCATGAATGCCACGCAGACAATTTATGATTTTACCTGCGGCCCCGTAGATGCCGTTATTACTTTTACTTCTCCTCTGCTAATTAAGGATATTGATATCCTGTCAAGACCTGTTTCTTATATTACGTATGCTGTGAAATCAAATGATCATGCAGGTCATGATGTACAAATTTATTTGGGTGCCTCAACCAATATTGCTGTCAATACATCATCGGAGCAAGTAGTTGCCAAACAATACGCTTCATCAGGGTTAAACATTGTAAAGGCCGGTACCAAAGCACAACCGGTTTTACAAAAGAAAGGTGATGATGTGCGGATTGACTGGGGTTATATGTATGTGGCAGTGCCTGCTTCGGTTAAGGCTTCTCAATATATTAGCGATGCTTCACAAGCAGCGGCTACATTTATTGCCGGCAAAATGGCGTCTAACCCAGGCAGTGATACAGATCTTGTTTTAAATACATCGATAAAAATGGGTAAAGTAGGGGACCAGGTAAAAGAACAATATTTTATGCTGGCATATGATGATATCTATTCCTTACAATATTTTCATACCAACCTTCGCCCGTGGTGGAACAGGAAGGGTAATGAAACTATTGAAAAGCAAATGGCAAAAGCTGCAACGGATTATAAAACTGTTATGCAGCAATGCGAAGCATGGAATAAAAAATTGTACGCTGATCTTGTAAACGCCGGCGGCAAAACTTACGCTGATCTTTGTATCGTCGCCTACCGGCAAAGCATAGCCGCACATAAATTATTGCAGAGCCCGCAGGGTGAAATTTTATTTCTATCAAAAGAAAACTTCAGCAACGGCTCTGTTAATACCGTTGATGTAACCTATCCATCCGCCCCTTTGTTTCTGGCGTATAACCCTAAATTAATGGAAGGCATGTTGAATGGAATATTTTATTTCAGCGAGAGTGGTAAATGGACGAACCCATTCGCGGCGCATGACCTGGGAACATACCCAATTGCTAACGGTCAAACTTACGGCGAAGGAATGCCCGTGGAAGAATCCGGCAACATGGTGATACTTACCGCTGCCATTTGCAAAGCAGAAGGAAATGCTGCCTATGCGAAGAAGCATTGGAAAACATTAACTACATGGGCCAATTATTTAATGAAAGAAGGTTTCGATCCTGCCAATCAATTATGCACGGATGATTTTGCCGGACACCTGGCACGCAATGCCAACCTTTCGGTAAAAGCTATTGAAGGCATCGGTTGCTATGGAATGCTGGCCGGTATGCAGGGTATGAAAACGATTGAACAGAAATACATGGACACGGCAAGGAGCATGGCTTTGCGTTGGATGAAGATGGATGATGAAGGAGATCATTATGCACTAACGTTTGATAGAACAGATAGCTGGAGCCAGAAGTACAACATGGTTTGGGATATCGTGCTGAACCTCCATCTTTTTCCAAAAGAGGTGTATGAAAAGGAAATAAAATATTACCTCACCAAACAAAATGAATTTGGCTTACCGCTCGATAGCCGTAAAACATATACCAAAAGCGACTGGATTATGTGGACGGCTTCGCTTGCGCAAAATCAACATGACTTTGAAGCATTAATCGATCCAGTTTACAAGTATGTAACGGAAACGCCTACACGGGTTCCACTAAGCGACTGGCACGAGACAACCAACGGTAAAAAGGTAGGCTTCCAGGCACGAAGCGTGGTAGGAGGATATTTTATGAAATTGCTGGATGTTAAGATGCATGGCGGGAAATGAGATACTTTATCAGTTTTCCACAAAGAAACAAGGATCGCCAGGTTCTTATGTAAAGTAATTCTTGGTGGTCTTCGTGGCTTGGTGGGAAAAGACGTTCAAATTGAAACACTACCGGAAATGAAAACGCTGCTGTTAGCGAGGATGTCAAAGACGTCCGTGAAATTGCGTGGCCATCCCAGTATGCTTTAGTTAGTTTTAATCACCGCTTCATCACTCTTTAATCCTTTGCTATTCGCTTTTAACGTTATCGTTCCTGCTTTACCGTTAGGTCGTATAATGATCAAACATTTTCCGCGAAAAGTTTTGTGGTGTGGCTGTTGGAAGCTTTCCATATCAGCAGGATTGGCGTTGCCTGTCGCGATAATTTCTCCCGCGCCTGTAATGCTGAATTCCAATGGCAGCGCCGCATCCGGAACAAGGTCACCGTTTGCATCAACGACTTCAGCAGTAACATAACTGAGATCGTTGCGGCTGGCATGTATAACCTTGCGGTCTGCAGTGAGCCTTATTCTCTTTGCACTTCCTGCTGTTTGCAGAAATACGGAATCAACTGCCACGCCATTCTTCAGCGCAATAGCTTTAAGCTGCCCGGGTTGATAAACAATATTGAAAGTAGCAGTAAGTCTCGTTTGCGCAGATGCATTTTCTTCACCAACAGTTTTACCATTCAACTGTAGTCTAACGGTTGGGTAAGTGGTGTATACATGCACTTGCATGGCCTTGCCTTCATCGCCGGGAAAAGTATAGGATGGTACTTCATCGGGCCAGCCCCAGGCACTTACGGCTTCTTTGTGGCCTTCAGGAATAGGGGTATGCACCAGCATCTCCATCTTACTACGACCCCAAATAATATCACGGTAAAAGGACTGCGGTTTTTTACCTCCGGTCAAATCAATATCACCACAATAGGCATTGAACCATGGAAATTTTTGCAATTGAAAACCGGGCGTGCTGTCGAGACCTGTATGCCCGATTCCGGTTTCACCAAGGTAATCCATTGCGGTCCAAACAAAATCGCCAATAACATAAGGATGTTCTTCTACTTTTTGCCAGTTCTCAAAAGCTTCGAGTGGAAAACTTTCGGTACCCATCATAATGCGCTCCGGGAATTTCGCATGATCGCTTTCATATTCCTGCCATAAGTAGTTATATCCTCCTACATCAAGCAAAGCGAATGCGGCTGCCGTGGTGTCCCAATTATAGCCGGGGTGATCCCAGAAGTGACAAATGGCTTCTGTTACCGGGCGGGTGGCATCCAACATTTTTACTTCATCACGTAAATTTTTTTCAATCACAAGACCTGGCGAATCTGCCCGTTCATTGATTTCATTACCAACGCTCCAGAAAATAACAGCGGGATGGTTGCGGTCACGCAGCACCATAGAAGCGATATCTCTTTGCCAGCAAGTATCGAAATAAAGATGATAATCCTGCGGATTTTTTTCGCGTTCCCATTGGTCGAATGCTTCGTCAATTACGATGATACCTATGCTATCGCATGCATCAAGAAATTGTTGTGAAGGAGGATTGTGACTCGTACGCACGGCATTAAATCCAAAAGATTTTAGGAGTTGCACTCTTCTTATTTCTGCCCGGTCTATAGTAGCAGCACCAAGTGCACCATTGTCGTGATGCATACAACCACCGCGTAATAGGATGGGTTTGCCATTCAGCAAAAAGCCTTTGTCTGCAGTTATTTCGATAGAACGAATTCCAAAACTATTTGTCTCGTTATCGATTACTTTTCCGTTCGATATAATTTCTGAAACTGCATGGTAGAGATAAGGTGCATCCGGCGACCAGAGCTTTGGATTAGAAACACGGAAGGTTTGCAGGATGTTGCTTTCCCGCGAACCAGAATTGATACCTCCATTTGTAATTTGGTTTTTGGCCTCAGCTATTAGTGTGTTTTGTGCATCGAGTATGCGGGTATGCAATATTATTTCTTTTGAGTTAACGTCATCGCTGATGAGTTTTGTCGTTACGTTTATTGTAGCAGATTTATCAGTTACCGCAGGCGTAGTTATATAAATACCCCATGGTGATACGTGGAGCTTTGGCCTAACGGCAAGCCATACATGCCGATAGATGCCGGAACCGCTATACCATCGGCTGTTTTTCCCTTCATTGCTTACTCGTACGGCAAGAATATTTTCACTGCCATTTTGTTTGAGATACGGTGTGATATCGTAATAAAATGGCGTATAGCCGTAAGGGTGATTACCGAGATAATGGCCATTGATGTATACATCGCTGTTCATATACACCCCATCGAAATAAATAACTATTTCTTTGTTTGTGATATTATTTAATGTAAAGTGCTTGCGATACCAACCGATTCCTCCATCTGTATAACCCGTTGCTGTGGCGCCAACACTGCCGGAGGTGAACGGGCCGATAACAGAATCAGATTGATCAGGCAGATCTTCAATACTCCAATCATGTGGCAAATCAAGCATGCGCCAGCTCTTATCGTTTAGTGTTACACTTTCGCCGTTGCTGACATCTCCGTGGTGAAACTTCCATGTTGCATCGAAGAGTTTGTGGACGCGTTGAGCTTTAGCATTGCTCCATGTCAAATTAATAAGCAAAAGAATGAAGATCAGTTTTTTCATATACATCTTTGTAGTATCAAAAATAGACTTTTAGTTTTTGTATGGTGAGACCTTTCCTGTAAAGGCTCTCAACAGTTAGACAATTCTATTATCCAGGCTGTAAAATGTTCCTTTTTCTTTGGAAAGGTTTGCTTCAATATTGCCGGATTATGACACGCGGTGGAACGCGATTCTCATATTTGTTTTCTTAGATTGACAACCGTCTTTTGATTTCTGTTTCAAGTTAAAGAGATTCCTAAAATCATTTTATAACAGAAAATTAATTACCGGGTTTTTTTATTCATTCCTTTAACCGGCATTTGCTGATCATAGAATTTAAATTAATTACCTGCTTAATTGCCTGTGTCGTTATAATGCGATGGAATTGGATTAGAATGCTGGAAAGACGATTGTGTAAATAGATGTTCAAAGCTCACCAGGGTGATAACGTTTTTCAACATGCCTTAGCACGTCATCTTTATAAAAAAAGACCTCTTTAAAATTTCCGTCAATAAACATTTGTGCCTGGTCGGTGAAATGCGGGGAAGCCGGGTCAAACGATTGCCCCCCGGTAACGATCGATTTGGCTCTTACCGTTTTACCGAATTCAACGCAAGCCACAAAACTGTTGCCGGAGACACCATAACGTCTATCGGTATTCGAAAACATACGGGAGGCAAAGGATGGAATGGAACCAAATAAGGATGAGGCTAGTCCAACCGGCAGGCTTGGTTTTGCATCATCAAATATTCCATCAGCCGGGCGTTGATATCGGTTTACCTGGCCCCATGCTATTTTCCAGGTGTGGAATCTTGTGGTGAGGTCTTTTAAAGTAAGGTCAAGTGCGATCATCACTTCCTCCGGAGATAACGTTGACATTATTTGACGCAGTTGTCCAACCGCATCAGTTCTGTTGAACCTGCTGGCCGGCGCGGGAATTTTTTGAACGATACGATAGCCCAATTCAATTGCAATTGTGGTGGCAATGGAAGTATCAGAAGAATTTTTATTCCATGCCCTCAGTATTTCCATAACCGGCTGTAATTTCATCTTTAAGCTATCGGTTGTTTTCAACCCGTCATAATCTTTTAATACCGCAGGAATGATCACATCAAATGCAGCAAGGTGGTTATTGTACCCAATATCGTGAATCATTCTTTCTATCGTAATACCTGATGCATTGCTTAGTAAAGCGGCTGCCGTTAACGCACGGAAATTTTCACCATCCGGCGCCATATATAACGGGTAGTCTTTTTTACGCGGACTGTTTACTCCCGATACTGAAAAAGGCGTTGAATTACAATTCTGGATAAAACCCGTTGAGGGATTATATACATGCACAATCGAATCGAGAGGATATATCCCCTTCCAGTCGCTTAGCGATGTACTTCCGTCAACCGGTTCGCTGTAATCAAATTGGTTGTTGCGACGCGGAACATAATTACCATGCCAATAGGCAATGTTTCCTTTATTATCTGCAAACACGGTATTATCGGATGTGTTGGAACGCAACTCCATCACTTTCTTAAAATCTGCAAAACCTTTTGTTTTGGTCCGGAGCCACGATTGCATTAATGCTTTCATAGAACGGTTGTTTTCCCGAAGGCTCAGCCATTGACCATTCCTGCTTCCCATTACGGGACCGTGAATGGTATAATACGTTGTGAATTTTTCCTCTCCTTTACTTTTATCATCTTTATACCTGATCACCACCTGCCTTGTTCTAACCGGGATGAGTTGATCATCATATTTCGTGAATAAAGAGCCTCCTTTTTTTACTACCGTTTCCTTAAACAAATCGGCAACATCCGTTTCGCCGGAAGTATGCATCCAACCGCAATATTGATTAAATCCCTGGAATACAAAAAAAGTTCCCCAGGTAACCCCGCCGTAAGCATCCAGGCCTTCATCACTTACCATCTGTACTTCTGTCCTGTAATAAAAAGTAACATGGGGATTGATGTAAAGAATGGTATTGCCTGAAAGAGTTTTTGTTGGCGCTACTGCAAAACCATTGGAGCCGGTTGGGTCCTGGTCATTCGGGTGACTGTTTCTATCAAGGTAACTAACGGAGTTATCAGCAGGATATAATTCTTTCATATCACGAATGGTAATACCGCTGGATTGTGTTGCAGAAATACTGCCGTTAGTACGAAGTAGTGCATACCAGGGCTTAAAATAATGAAGAACTTCCGGCCTTACTTCCGGGTGTTTATAGAGATAATAATTAACGCCATCAGCCGAAGCATCGCATAGTTTATGTAACCACTCAGGACTTTCCGTATAGTCTTTGATCGCCTTGACAGTGTCGTAAATTAATCTCATCTGAAGATCATTGTACATTTGCTGCGGGCCATACACTTCTGCCAAACGTCCCAGCATTTCGAGGTTGTTTTCTTCTACCTGCTTAAAATTTTCTTCACACTCCGAATATAACAGACCAAAAACTGCGTCGGCATCTGTTTTGCCATAAATGTGTGGCACTCCCCAAATATCACGAATGATGGTGACGTTTTGCGCTTCCTTTCTGCAACGTTCCATTTCCTTTTGCGAAAGATGTTGTGAGAAGGAGCCGAGTGGAAGAAAAATAAATAAGAAAAATAATTTCATTTGCTAAAGCTGGTTTCAATATAACAAAATCCTTTCGAATGGTTCTTTATTTCATGATGGCAAATTCGGCTAATTCTTAGCCAATCCTTACCTTTCCTTTATGAAAATTTCATTTAACCTTGCATTGGTGTTGCTTTGTATGGCGGGCTACAGCCAAACTGATTCATTTTACTTATTAAAACCTCAACGCGTTTTTGATGGGGAGGCTATGCACAACAACTGGGTGGTGCTGGTGAAAGGAAATAAAATTAAAGAAGCGGGAGAAATGACTTTCAAACTTCCTGCCAACACCCGTGTGATTGAAATGAACGGGGCGACACTCTTGCCAGGTTTAATAGAAGGCCATTCTCATTTATTTCTGCACCCCTATAATGAAATAAGCTGGAGCGACCAGGTGCTGAAAGAAAGCAGGGCAGAGCGAACGGCCAGGGCTGTGATGCATGCTGAAGCAACCTTAATGGCGGGCTTTACCACCATGCGTGATTTGGGCACTGAAGGGTCTATGTATGATGATGCGGGGTTAAAGACAGCCATTGAAAAAAATGTTTTTCCGGGACCAAGACTTATAGTTGCCACAAGGGCCATCGTGGCTAAAGGCACCTATGCTCCCAATTACAATAATGCTGATGTTGATCTGCCACAAGGCGCTGCCGAGGTTTCGGGTATGGAAGATATGGCAAATGAAGTGTACACGCAAATAAGGAAAGGCGCCGATGTGGTGAAGTTATACGCCGACTATGGATGGGGTGAGGACGGACAGTCGATGCCGACATTTAGCATAGAACAGATTACATTGGCTACCGGCATAGCCCGAAGCAGTGGAAGGTTTACGGCTGCTCATGCCACCACAAAAGAAGGTATGCGCAGAGCTATAATGGGTGGCGTCAACACTATTGAACACGGTAATTATGGCGACGATGAGATATTTAAATTAATGAAAGAAAAAAATGTGGCGCTTTGTCCTACGCTGGCTGCCTTTGAAGCAATACAACAATATAAAGGCTGGAAGAAAGGTATTGATCCGGCCCCTGAAACGATTGTTGCCAGGAAGAAAAGTTTTCAATCTGCCTTAAGAAATGGAGTAACCATTTGTATGGGCGGCGATGTTGGCGTGTTCCCGCATGGCGATAATGTAAGGGAGATGGAATTAATGGTTGCTTATGGCATGAAACCGCTACAGGTCTTGCAGTCAGCGACTTCCGTTAATGCAGATGTCTTCGGATATGGCAATAAGATCGGGAGAATTAAAAGAGGACTGTTTGCCGATATTATTATGGCAGAAGGCGACCCTTCAGCTGATATCAGCTCGCTTCGTAAAATTGTTTTTGTAATGAAAGATGGCAAAATATATAAAGACCTGTAATCAATTGTAAAGTTTATTCGTGTTTTGATTTATGGTAAAGAAATAACTCAGCAATACGGTGTGAGCCGGTTTCCCAATTTTTTATTTTAGACAAAGAAGGTAAAATTATTTATGCCGCAGCGGGGTAGGATGACACGATGGAAAAAAAGATCGAACAAGCGGTTACAAGCGCACTGTATGATTGAATAAATTAATTCAGGTTTATAGTTATGCACGCCAGCTAGTTGAAAGAGACCGGCCCTGGCCAAAGTTTACTATTTGCATATTAAGCAGGCAAGACCTCTGCTTATAGCCTAATAAATATCCATTGCAAGACAAGCAGTAACAAGGAGTGTTTTGAAAAAATGATTTTTTTAATTCCTGAAGTAAAAATATTGCGTCTATTGTTGTCCGTTATAAATAAGCATAGCCGCGATCAGGAGGTAAGAACATTACTTATTGGCATCCATGGAGCAATTACGAGACACAGCCAGTTGCATAAAGTCAAAACTCTCTTTTATATAAGGCTGGTTGAAGTGCTTCAAATAATTAACCTCGTTTTTCAGGTTAGAATGGCTGGAAGAATTTATTCTTTATTTAAGCAGAGGCAATGCTTTTGAAAATTGCTAGTTTAAACTAATTTTAAAGAAGAATTTCAAGCGATGCATAGTATTATCATCTATGGAACCGTATTTTTCAACCTTATGATTAGCTGTTTGAGACTTTAAGATAACGATCAACTAAATCATTACCAGTTCTTAGTAGTTAGCTGATTGCTTACAGCCACACTTTCAAAATTATGAGCCCTATGTAATAGTCTTTCAAAGTATTATTTTATGGCCGGGCTAAACCCAATAACAATATTTAACAAACGGATATTTCTTTATTTTTTTTTCATATTTAATTTTTATTACCCGGTTAATTCGCAACAGGTTAACTTCAATCGCGTCACAGTTCCCGGAATTTCCAATTTTGGGCTTATTAATAAAATTACACAAGACTCAACGGGCTACATGTGGTTTGCGGTATATGATGTTGGTTTGCGTCGTTATGATGGTTACCATGTGACCACCTACCAGAATGATCCACAGAATCCTCAGTCTTTGGTATCTAACGAGGTGATAACAATTTGCGCCGCCCGCGATGGCGTGATTTGGACGGGCACACAGGACTCGGGTCTTGACCGGTTGGATCCCGCAACAAATATTTTTACTCATTACCGGCACGATATCAACAATACTGAAAGCCTGTGCGATGACAGAGTTACGGCAATACTGGAAGATCATGAGGGCATGTTATGGATAGGAACCATGAATGGCCTCGACAGGCTGGATCCGGGAACGCAAACTTTTGTCCATTATAAGCAAATCGCAAATGACACCACGAGCCTAAGTAACGACCAGGTCCAGGTATTATATGAAGACAGGCGAGGTACACTTTGGGTGGGTACCGGGCGTAAAGCTAATTGGAACGACATTACAGTTCCGAAAATAGGAGGCCTAAATCGTTTTGACAGGAAGACAAGTAGATTCACCCGCTTCATGCACGATCCTAATGACCCCTCCAGCCTTACCGATAATAAGATCGGGGCAATTTTTGAGGACAGTAAAGGAACTTTTTGGGTTACTACAGCTGGGAATGGACTACATACAATGAATAGAGACAGGGGTATATTTAAACGATATGTGTATAATCCTGCTCATCCTGAAAAGCTGGGCGTGCCTCCACCAAAACAAAAAGTCATCCCGGATCTTCATATTTTTTTTATTAGTGAAGACGGTGTAGGATCTGTTTGGTTTGGTTTATCCGGGGGTTGGTTAACCAAGTACGATCCTAAAACCGGAGAGGCAATGCATTATGAGTCGCTCAATGGAGATATGCAGGCCATGCGGGCCGTTTCGGCAGCCTTTACTTCAAAGGAAGGTGTTCTCTGGATTGCAACCTGGCTTGGCAATATTTACCGGGTTGATCCTTTTAAGGGGAATTTCTCCCATTCTAATATGGGAAGCATTGTTAGTGTGATCCATGAAGATGCTTCAGGTGTGTTGTGGGTCGGCACTTTACAGGAAGGTCTTATAAGGGTAGATCGGAAGACTGGAAACATAAAGAGATTTTTTGCCGATCCTTCTGGTCTATCTAACGAAACGGATCTTTTCATTAATGCAATTTACCAGGAGGATGATAGCACGCTTTGGATTGGCTCACAAGATGCGTTATATCATTATAACATCAGGACGCAAATATTTACCCGTTACAATAACGATCCTAATAATCAAACCAGTTTGAGCAAGGGTATTGTTGAATACATCATAGCCGATCAGCCCGGGTCACTGTGGATTGCAACGCAGGCCGGGTTAGACCACTTCGATATAAAGACCGGAATATTCAGACATTTCCGCCATAATGAAAAAGACACCAACACCTTAAGCGATAATATTATTATGTGCCTGCTCAAAGATCATTCAGGAAATTTATGGATAGGAACGTTTCCCGGTATTGTAAATCTATTCAATCCAGTGACCAGGAAATTCCGGCATTACCAATTTAGTGGCAGTATTGGCAACATAGTGGAAGATTCTGAGAACAACATCTGGGTTGGAACGTCAAAAGGGCTTTACCGCAGCAATTCTGGACGTAATTCTTTCTCTCTTTTTACAGATCCAAGGATGCCAATTAACAACGCTACTGACATAAGCGCTATTCTTGAGGATAATCAAAAAAATCTCTGGGTTAGTTCATCAGAGGGTATTTTTAGAATTAACCTTGGGCGAGATGAAATCAGTGTTTATAATAAAAACCAGGGTGTGGACGCTGCTAATTTTTCTTCATTTAGTATGCTCAGTAAAAAAGTAAAAGGTGGCGAATTTTTCTTTGGTGACGGATCCGGGTACTATACCTTCTTTCCGGATCAATTTAAAAGCAATTCAACACCTCCGCAAATTGTCATAAGTGCTTTTCGGCTGGCAGATGAAGTCGCAAAGCCGGGAAAAGGTAGTCCACTAAGTGTGCCGATCACTCTTACACGTGAGATACACCTGAGCCATAACCAGAATACATTTTCCTTTGATTTTGCAGGCATGCACTATGCCAGCCCCGAAGATAACCAGCATTTGTATATGCTGGAAAATTTAGATAACAATTGGAGAAAAGCTGGTGTTGAAAAAACAGCCTATTATTATAACGTACCTCCCGGCCGCTATATCTTTCGTGTGAAGGTTGCCAATAGTGATGGAGTATGGGCTGAAAAGGCTATTACAGTCATCGTTCATCCCCCCTGGTGGAGCACATGGTGGGCTTATAGTTTATACAGCCTGGTTTTTTTTATTGCGTTATGGGGTTTTATAAAATGGAGGGAAAGGACATTGAAAAAAGAAAAAACTTTTCTCGAGAAGACAGTTACCGAACGAACACTTGAATTACGAAACGAAAAAGAAAAGGTAGAAAGTACTTTGTCGGAACTAAAAGCAATGCAGGCACAGTTGATTCAATCCGAACAATTGGCTTCGTTGAATAAAATTGAGCAGGCGATGTTACATGAACGCTTACGC
The DNA here is from genome assembly GCF_057362405.1 of Ginsengibacter sp. NCBI lineage: Bacteria > Pseudomonadati > Bacteroidota > Chitinophagia > Chitinophagales > Chitinophagaceae > Ginsengibacter > Ginsengibacter sp. The sequence continues at coordinate 37,803 of NZ_JBMQQG010000009.1, read as the reverse complement.
ATCAGCCGCGAATTGCACGACGATATTGGCAGCACACTTAGTGGCATTGTTCTCTATAGCCACATGGCGGAAAACCAGGTTAATGCCAATCACCCCGATGATGTGGAACAGTCATTGAATAAAATTCAGCAGTCGGCTAATGATATGGTGGCAAGGCTGAATGATCTCGTGTGGGCCGTAAATCCTTTGCATAGCTCTGTAAAAGACCTGGTACAAAAACTACAGGAGTATGCGATTGAAATGGCCACGATAAGAAATATCAAAGTGCGGGTAGGCGTATCCGAGAGCATGGCTAACATTGTGTTACCCCTGGAAAGTCTTCACAACATTTACCTGCTCTGCAAAGAATCTATAAATAATGCAGTTAAATACAGCAAGGCATCAATCCTTGAACTAAGTGTTCGTAATTTTGACGGTACCATCGAATTCAAAATAGTGGATAATGGAGAAGGATTTAACATGGCTACTGCAAAAAAAGGAAACGGACTGATCAATATGCAAAAGAGGGCCGATGAGGCCGGCGCAATACTTTCAGTAAAATCGTCTCCCGGCAAAGGAACAGTCATTTCCCTGCAATGCAAAATCACCTGTTAGGGTATTGCCGGGCGCTGGCTTTTTACCAATATTTAAATTCTTTCCATGGATATACGTGTAACCTTATTTGAAGATAATAAACTGGTGAGGGATGCGCTCGAGGCTATTCTTAATGGCACTCCCGGTTTTATATGTGGCGGTGCCTTTGCTGACGGCAACAGTTGGGAATCAGATATAAGCCGAAGCGCACCGGATGTGATATTAATGGATATTGAAATGCCCGGACTAAATGGTATTGAAGTAACAAGAAAGATCTGTGACAGGTTCCCTCACATTAAGATCCTGATGCAAACCGTCTTTAATGATAGTGAAAAAATATTTCTTGCTCTTTGCGCCGGCGCATCAGGCTACATTCTTAAAAATGATCCTCCTCATAAATTTATTGAAGCAATTAATGAAGTATATAATGGTGGTGCACCAATTAGTTCAGCTGTTGCCAAAAAAATACTTGGCTTTTTTGCCAGCCAGAATGTGATTCTGGTATCCCCGGGTGGTGAAGACTACCACCTGAGCGAAAGAGAAAAGGAAATATTGCACCTGATGGTGGAAGGATACAATTATAAAGCCATTGCAGAAAAGACTTTTGTGAGTTACGAAACCGTACGCACTCATGTCAAAAATATTTACAGGAAATTGCATGTAACCAGCCGCCACGAAGCTATAACGAAAGCCATACAACAGGGACTCACCTGAAATATAAATTACCCCATTGAGGTATTGTTTCTGAATCAGCAACTTTTGAACTTTCGGTTTTAAAACATTTAATTATGAAACCGAAATTCACACGTTCAATGTCATTAGCGGCTGCCGCCAACAAAAAACCTGCTAAAAAAAATCAATTTTTACATGCGTTGACACTAATAATTTTTTCCGGTTTGATTACTACCGGCTACGCACAGACGACGAATACCAAACCTGTCAAACTTTCACCGGCACAAAACTTAAACGCTCTTCAGCCGAACGGGCCCTGGTTCACAAAGGGAAATTTTGGTACTGATCCTTCAAAAAACTTTATTGGTACCCTGGATGCCCAATCATTGTTTTTTAGAGTAAATAACCAAAAAGCCGGTTATATTGATTACAGTGAGTATAATCTAAACACTGCTTTCGGATACCAAACTTTAAATGCTAATGTGGTATCGGATTCAGGTGGCCGCTTTACCACCGCTTTCGGCGCCGGCGCTCTTTCGTCCAATACAACAGGATGGGGAAACACAGCACATGGAGCCGGCGCTCTTTTTTCTAATACAACAGGAAGTATAAACACCGCGATGGGAGGAGAGGTACTTATTTCCAACACAACAGGCTCATTTAACACAGCAATTGGCTACAACGCTCTTTATTCAAATGAAACCGGAGACTTTAATACGGCCACCGGTGATTATGCGCTGGCGGGCAATACAACAGGGTCTTTTAATATAGCGCATGGTACTCCATTTACCCTTATCAATAGAGAAGGATCTGAGAACATAGCAACCGGGGCGGTTTCAATGGCCAACAACAGCACCGGAAATGACAATGTTGCCTACGGTGTTTTTTCACTCGCATCTAATGAAACCGGAAGTAACAACACTGCTTTGGGATCTTATACTGATGTAACTGCAGGCGATCTAAACAATGCAACAGCCATCGGCGCCGGTACTTTGGTAGATGCCAGTAACAAAGTACGTATCGGAAATACCGAAGTAACAAGCATCGGCGGAGAGGTGGGCTGGACCAGCTTCTCTGACGAAAGAATAAAAGATAACATACAGGAGAATGTGCCCGGGCTTGACTTTATAAAAGCCCTTCGCCCTGTGACCTATCATTTTAGTGTGACAAAAGAAAATGCCCTGGTGGGCAGAAACGACATAAGTGCAATAAGACTTACCCTGCCTCAATTAAGTGGGAGCAAACTACCAGGTGTAAAAGGTTTTCAATTGCCTGTACCTGCTTTGACGGACAAGAAATTAAAAATCATTTCGGAAGATCATAACCATGAAATAGAAAAAACGCAGTTTACAGGTTTCCTGGCCCAGGATGTAGAGAAAGCAGCAAATAGTATTGGCTATGATTTCTCAGGCATTGATAAATCAGGAAAGATCATGGGTTTGCGTTATGGCGAATTTGTAGTGCCCCTGGTGAAAGCGGTGCAGGAACTTTCGAAGCAAAATGCGGATCTGCAAAGACAAATAGATGAATTGAAAACCGTGATAAATCGCAACTCTAAAACTGATGTAACGCTTAACGATGTTTCTCTTGAGCAAAATAAACCTAACCCTTTTAATAAAGTAACTGCTATCAGTTACAATTTACCACGGAACTTCTCAAACGCAGAAATATTGATTACCGACGAAAGCGGCAAAACAATAAGGAGAATAGCTGTGTCAGGTGTCGGGAAGGGCATATTGAATATCGATGGTACTAACCTTGCTCCTGGCGCATATAATTACAGCCTGGTTGTTGACAATAAATTGATAAGCTCAAAGCAAATGATATTGGGCAAGTAATTCAAGATAATGTATAGCCAGATGATTTGTCAATATACATTATCATATTGCAATTAATGTATTAATTCCATCAGCCGCTTACACTATCAATCTAACGGATATTGCCGATTAATTTTCAGGCTGTGTTGACCATATTCATTAAAATTGAAATGATGAAGAAGATAAATCTTACGCTGTTTACTATTGGAATTGTTTTGACTTCCGCGGTAATTACCCAAGCTCAAAAGATAAATAAGGTAGCTTATGCTGAAACTGATACTTCAGGATATTTCACATTCGGGGAAAAGACACCAAAACTCCTCTTGAATGAAATTAGCATAAAGGCTGTTAGGCATTTTAATGTTTCTTTCAATACCCCGCTCCATGTAAAATGGGACAGAATTCCGGGAGGATTTAGTGTACATTTCATATCCGATGGTATTAAAAAGTTGGTAGCTTATACCGGCAAAGGCACCTGGATCCACACCTTAAGTTTTTATGATGAGCATAAATTACCGCAGTATGTGAAACATCTCGTAAAGAGTGTCTACTATGATTTCGCCATAAACCAGGTCGTCCAGATTGAGGAGGATGATGAGCTTGTTTACATGATACAATTAGAAGATTCAATGTCCTTCAAGACTGTTGCAGTTGACGACTATGAAATGAAAATTGTTAAAGACTTAAGAAAAGCTAAATAGGGATTACCGGAATAGACACGTTCAGGTACGCCAGAGCCTGATCGTTCCTGCCATGCGTCACCTGGCAGGATAAGTTCATATCTTCATCTAAAAGTGCTGCAAAATTATCTTTGACTGATTGCAGTAAAAAGCTTCAACAAAATAATGATATGAACAAAAAAGCCTCTCTTCTTTTCCTCGCATTTGGCATAATATTGCTTTCTGCGTTTAACCCAACCGTTAGCAAACCCCAAGATTCAAAAAGTGAAAATACCCATCTAAAAATTGTAAACATCATCAACTTTATTCGTTTGCTTGAGCCAAGAGATAGCGCCATAACCGAACAGGTGTTATATGAGACCGTAGTGAAGCAAATAGAAATTATGAGGCAATATAAACTGGGTGGCACTTTTCTATTACAATACGACGCTTTGCTTGACCCACGTTATCAAAAATTGTTGAAGGGCCTCTCAAAAGACTCATTTGAAATTGGCGGCTGGTGGGAGATTCCGCAACCGCTGGTTGAAAATGCAGGGCTGAAATGGCGCGGTCGGTATCCATGGGACTGGCGTGCGAACATTGGTTTCTCGACCGGATATTCTCCCAAAGAACGGGAGAAACTGGTGGATGTTTATATGAGTGATTTTAAAAAAATATTTGGTTACTATCCGAAGTCCGTTGGTTCATGGTTTATTGATGCGTACACGCTTAATTATATGTATAAAAAATACAACATCGTTGCGTCCTGCAATTGCAAAGATCAATATGGAACGGATGGTTATACTTTGTGGGGTGGTTATTGGGGCCAGGCCTATTATCCAAGTAAAATAAATTCGTATATGCCTGCGCAAACGGAACAAAACCAAACGCCGGTCCCGATTTTTAGAATGTTGGGAAGTGATCCCGTTCGCCAATACGACAATGGCCTTGGAACAAACCGGCAGGGTGTAATTACCTTAGAGCCTGTGTATGCCCGGGGAGGGGGAGATTCCGCATGGGTCAATTGGTATTTTAAAGAATTTGTTCAAGGTAGTGATATGGCATTTGCATATACCCAGGCCGGCCAGGAAAATTCATTCACCTGGAATGCAATGGCTAAAGGTTTTAAATTACAAATGCCGCTGATTGCACGATTAAGAGATGAACAAAAAATAAAAGTAGAGACGTTATCTCAATCAGGGGAATGGTTTAAAAAACATTATAAAATTACTCCATCAACATCAGTCACTGTCACTGAGGATTTGAAAGGCAGTGATCGAAAAACAGTTTGGTTCGATAGCCGTTATTATCGTGCGAATTTAATGTGGGAGAACGGCACATTGCGCTTTCGCGATATTCATTTATTTAATGAAAATTTTCCTTCGATTTATACGACTCAAAAAGCAACCTCCAACGAATGTTCATTTTTTACTTTGCCTTTTGTGGATGGCTATATCTGGAGTGCGCCCGGTAAAATTGCAGGTTTACGATTTAAATCTATTATTAACGGGAAGGAAGTTTTGATGGAAGGTGGCGATCCTATAGTGACCGATTCTATTCGCGGTAAGTTGCATATTACCTGGCCATTGAAGTCCATGGAAGGAACGCTCATTATTGACATTGATGAAAAACAAATAGCCATGAAGGTTGATGGCGGAAAATCAACCAACTGGTTCCTTGATTTAACAACTGCTGATGATGTTAAATTGCCTTTTAAAGAAATAAAGTCTTCGCATGTTAATTGTTCCTTTGAGGGAATGAATTATTCAATTAAAGCCGTACAAGGTTCTTTTCTAAAATCAAATAACGGAACGGCTTTTAGAATTACGCCACAAAACAGAAGCGTCGTGCTGAACTTTGCAGATTCAAATCCTGCGCAGTAAGAAGAGGGATTTAGTTTTTATATCAGCAAAATATTTTTGGTCAATAAATGCTTTTTTGCCAAAAGAGTTATATTCGAATGCTCTTTAATTTTATAAATGATTACCCGGCAAATTTTTTTAATAAACGATATGGTAAATAAAATATTCTTTTTAATGATTGCCTTTTTGGTAACAGGCAGTATCTGCAAGGCGCAATCAATTTCGGTTGAAAATGATCAACTACTCCACACCGTTAGCTTCGGTAATAACAGGTTAAAATTTGTACTGAATTATGACCATCAATGCATGATTTCTCATCTCGAGGTCAACGGACAAAAAGTAATTGATAGCTCCTTAGGTATCTACTCCGAAATAAAAACTACTGACAAAACATTTTCAACATTACATCTTAGTAATTCGCCAAAGGTTAGTGCGGCAGGCAACAGGGTTGACATTAGTAATATTACTTATGGTGATGATAAAATTGCCATACATGAAAACTGGAAATTTATAATCAATGATACCGGTGTAAAATTTACGATCACAAGAAATTGCCCAAAAGCATTTGTTGCAGAATCCGTTTCTTTTCCTGCGATAGAATTTGATAATATTAATACGTGGGAAGGCGCCTTCCAGGGATTCGGCGGCATTGCCTGGTTTTATTTGTTTAATGAAAAGCTTTGCACGTATGGTGATCATACTAATACGGCATCTTTCTGGAACAGCAAAACCAATAATGGTTTAAACGTTTCCGTAAACGCAACCGGTGAACAGGTGGCTATGAAATACACACGAACTGATGAAGACAGGCTGGCCTATGGTATAACGGTTTCGCAAAAAGATATGATACCCCGTTATGATTCAGGAACGCATCGCCGCCGCTTTATCAGGAAGAAAACTGATGTATGGTCGCCATTTAAAGTGTTAGCCGGTACTACGTCAGAAAATATTAACTTCTCTTTTTTTGATTTTAAAAAACAATATGGCCGCGGTGAGTTTAAAGGTGTAAATGGGGAGCAGGTAAGCGCTGTTTTAAATACCATTGCCCGCATGGGTGTTATTGATGCGAAACATTTTGGCGGCAACAGTTGGCATACACCTTATGGGCCCATTTGCCTGCATGAACAATACATTGCCCAAATGGGGCTTGGTATTAATGATGCTCATTATCTGAATGGTTATAAACAGTGCCTCGATTTTTATCGTGATAATGCCATTAAACCTAACGGTCGCGTGTGGCCGCGATGGGCATACACGAATGAAGATGCTATGAAGGGCCAGTTTACCGATAAAGGTTTTTATGAGGCGCAATGGGGTTACCTGATGGATTCGAATCCTGATTATGTTACTAACGTTTCCGAACTGTACGACCAAACGGGCGATAAGACATGGGTTAAAAAGCAGCAGGCTGCCTGCGAAAGCGCATTGAATTTTATTTTGAAAAGAGATACTAACGGTAACCATCTTGTAGAGATGATGAATGATAATCATACGGATAAAAGAAGCAGCGATTGGATTGACATCATCTGGGCATCATTTGAAAATGCTTTTGTAAATGCAAAGCTGTATCATGCTTTGACGTTATGGTCAGGTATTGAACAGCAATTGGGCAATAAACAAAAAGCTATTTACTACGCTGATTATGCTGCAAAACTTAAAACCAGTTTTAATAAAAGTATTCGTAACGGAGGTTTTTGGGATGATGAAAAAGGTTACTACGATTACTGGCGTGACAAGGATAATTCTATCCATGGCGATAACCTGGTTACTCCTGTAAATTTTATGGCCATCGCTTATGGCATCTGCGACGATACCGTTCGTCGTAATTCAATCTTAGACCAGTTAGAAGCACAAATGCAAAAAGAAAAATTGTTCTTCTGGCCCATAAGTATGTTCCCGTATAAAAGGGATGAAGGACTGGATTACCAGTTTCCGTTTCCGTATTATGAAAATGGTGACATTTTTTTATCGTGGGGTAGCGTCGGTGTTAATGCATATGCTTCTTACAAACCAGAGCTTGCCTTATATTATGTAAAAAATATTCTCAGGCAGGACAGCATTGATGGTTTGGCTTTTCAACGTTATTCCCGAAAAAAACAGGATGGACAGGGCGACGATATTCTATCAGGAAACAGTCTTGCTGTGGTTGGTTTGTACCAGGCAATTTATGGGTTTAACCCAATGTATAACAGGTTTTATTTGAATCCTCATATTGCCGATGAGATTTCCGGCTCAAGATTAAACTACAATTACAGGGGAGAACAATTGATCATAGGTCTCGACACAAATCTTTATACGATTTCAAATAAGCAATTCACCGTTGGTGCAAAACATGATTTTGGTTTTTTTGCAACAGCCAATACAGTGTTGTATTTTAATAAAGACAACGACAAGTTTAATTTAAAAACCCAAACGAAAAATATAGCGCATCTTGATATTACAATTACTGATTGTAATAGCAAGGAATTGGCCTGGACACAAGTTTCCAAAGAAGTGTCTGGAAACGTAACCTATACAATCATTAATCTTACACCCGGCAAATATTACGCTATTTATGTCAATAATATTTTCTCGAAAAAAACCAAAGCCGATGATATAGGACATTTGACCTTTACCCGAAACGGCGGATCGGAAAGGATAAAAATCTTGTTACAGCCTTAATGATTATGCAATGAGTATTTGAATGCGACTAACAAAAACATATGTCCGTCTACGTTAGTTTAACCGAAACGATCGCCAACGTACCAGGATGATAAATAAAAAAGCCCCGGTAAACGGGGCTTTAACTTTAAAATTAATGTTTTGGAGGAGTTGCTGCCTGCCTGTATTGAAACATAAGATCTGCCTTGCCGTCGTTATTAAATCTCCATGTCTCCTGTAGATACGATGAGTCAACTTTCCCTTTTTTATCGGTATCTACTTCCTTTCCCCAAATAAGCGCCCAATGTTCATTCTTGTCTACGCTTTTTGAAGCCATCACAGCATCCACGCTGCTTACTGCGCTTGCGAATGTACTTCTGAATTTTTGTGCATCGGCAATCACGCTGTCCCTCGTTGAATGCAGACTGGAACCATCTGAAAAGTGCAATTCCACACTGTCGGCAAACATATCTTTGGTGGCACTTAGATCACCATTATCCCAGGCTTTCCAGAGAGCTAAGAGTGTTTCCGCATTTTTTGGATCATCTTTTTCAAAATTGGAAGAATATCCAATTGGATAAGGAGATTTAATAGCTGCCATAGTTGTTTCCGACACTGGTTTAACAGAATCGCTCATGGCCTCTTTGTTTGCAGACTCATTGGAATTACAAGCTGCGAGCATAACAACCGCAGAAAGAACAAAAAATCTTTTCATAATAGTTTATTTTTTTTAAATGAATGAAATATTCCACAGGGAATGCGAGCAGACTTGATAGGGTAGATAGACTAGAGATGGATATGTAAGATAGAAAAAATTGTGAAACCTGTTATTTTTTTCTACGATATATTCTAAAAATTTTAAGCCCTCGTCTGCCGATAAATTTGAGAATTATGTCGGCGCGGGTAATTGAACAATTGAAGATTCGAAACTTTATTGAGAATTAAGAGAGGTAGTGAAATAAGTTTATTCACCCATTTTCAAAATGGCGTTTCCAAGAAAGAAAGTAATTATGGCAAAAAGAATAAGATTGAGGAAGCATAGGAAATTAGTCTTCGCTGTCATATTGAAAATGAGAAATACCAAATAACAAGGAAAGTGCTACACTCATTCCAACTACAATAAAAAAAGAACCTACCAGCTTTCTAAAACGCATGAGGTGATATTTTTGGAGGTTAACTGAGCAATGTAATAACTTAAAAACCCACGAAATATAATGCCAATCATTGCCGGAGAGCCGACTAAGAAGATTAAATGTGCTTGTTGCAAGCATGGGTCGCATTGAATTTTATTGAGATCGCAACAATCAAAAAATAAAATCATTGCTGGCAAAATAATTTAGGTAAAAAAAGCAAAATTGAAATATTTGGCGTACTTCAGGGATATTCATCAAATAGTTAATAGCTGTAGATGATCGATGCGGCCTACCAAATAGAATAGTAAATCACCATGTTTCAGCTGGTCAATGCTTTAATATCGGCCTAAAGATCTACCTGCAAAATTTCAAGTACCACACTAGATCTTTTGGAATTTATATCGGGGTTAAAACCAACCTTCATTAAAAAATCGCCGGAAAAAATCTCGTCTGAACTAACAGTTGATGTAGTTCCGGGATATATATTGATTTCCCTGATCTTATATTTTTTTGCGGGATCCAGCCCATTTAATTTAATGGGCTGTTCAGTGGCAGTTTCCATAAAGCGTGTACTGTGTAAGTAAGTAAACATAATAGCTTTTGACTTATCATCGTTAACATACATGATAGAAGCGTATGGATTTTCATACGGGCTCGCCAGCCGATATTGTGTTCCATGCCACACAATATCTTTAAACGAATCATAATTTTTTATAGCCTGTTGACAGAAAGCTAAATCGTTAGTGGAAAGTTTGGCGGCAACAATATCAAATCCTAATTTCCCCATGCTGGCTACGTCCACTTTAAATTTGATAGGTTGTTTACCCCAATTCGTTACATGGCAGTCCGTGGTGATTGAAGGGAAAAAGTAAGAATAATTCCATTGCAAAAAGATGCGTTCTACGGGTTCCGTATCGTCGCTTGGCCAGAACTCGGTAAAATATTTTAATAATTCATAATCACCCCTTCCGCCGCCGCCAGAGCAGAGCATCATCGATACAGCAGGATATTTGGCTCTTATGCGTTTTAATACGCTGTACAATCCTTTTACATAATCAACATATAATTGTGTTTGAGGAATTTTATTCTTGTTTAAATAGGATGAATAGGCATTATAGATAACGGCATTACAATCCCATTTTATAAAAGCCAGGTCAGGGTTTTTAGTAAAGAGGTTGTCAACTATTCCAAAAACAAAATCCTGTACTTCAGGGTTTGAAAGGTCAAGCACTAACTGGTTGCGATAATATTTTTCCGGGCGTTCGGGTTGCCTTATTACCCAATTCAAATGTTTTTCGTACAACTCGCTTTTGGGATTCACCATTTCAGGCTCAATCCAGATTCCAAATTTTACACCTTCAGCTTTTGCTTCTTTTACCAGGTAGCCAATTCCATGAGGTAGTTTTTTTACATTTTCCTGCCAGTCGCCTAAGCCCGCATCATCATTGTTCCTGGGGTATTTATTACCAAACCATCCGTCATCCAATAAAAATAAATCTACTCCTAAAGTCTTTGCATCTTTAAACAAAGCAGTCAATTTGGTTTCATCAAAATTGAAATAAGTAGACTCCCAGTTATTTAATAAGGTAAGTCTGTCGCCTTCTCCATTTAGCACGCGGTATTTTCTGGCCCAACTTTGCATTTGCCTGCTGGCAGTGCCGGTGCCGTTACTGGAAAAAGTATAAATAAGTGATGGGGTTGTAAAAGTTTTGCCCGGCGATAAAGTGTAAGCGGATGCGTAGGGATTGATACCTGCAACCAGGCGCAAATTTTTATGCGAATCAATTTCAAAATCAAGTTTATAATTGCCACTCCAGGCCAACTGACCCAACATTACCTCCCCGCTATTTTCTTTTGCGGGTCCATTAAACGATACAATAAAATTGGGAGTGCCCAAAAGCATAGCTCTGGTTCCAAGTTTTGTTTCGATTGTTTTTATACCCGGTAATAATTCTTCTTCCATTGGCTGCATTTCCATAAGGTATTCGCCCTGGAAACTTGTTAAGTAAAAATTTCTTTCAGAGAAGTATAAATTGGCCGATGCGTATTTGTTCATTACGATGCTGCCTTTTTCGTTGTTGGTGATTTCTGTCCATTGTTCAATTACGTTTTCATTGTACCATGTTCTGTAAAAGAGTTCTACAGTAGTCTTATAAACGGGGTCCGTGAGTTTAACCGAAGTAAGTGATATATTATCTGCTTCCTGTTTTGTTTGATAACTTACATATTTTAATTCTGTGGAAGGATTTCCATCACTATGAATTATCTCGAGGGCCGGCTCAGAAAGGTTCCATGTTCCGGAGGGAGTATAGGCGTTATTATAAATACCGGCATTTGAGGAAGAGTAATTATATTGTTGGGACGATGTTGCATATTCTTTTGAATTCATTAACCTGTGTCCAAAATAAACAATCCATAAACGATTAGCTGCATCTGTTTGCAAAACAACCGCATGGTCTTTTGTTTCAATGGGAATTGTCACAATTTGTGCGTCTGCCGCTACTGTAACAAAGAGCATCACTGTAAATAAGTGAAGTATAATGAAATTCGTTTTAAACATTTTTGAAAAATAAAGAGTTACAAAGTGGTATGATGTGGTACTTGTTGAAGCTTAAAGCTAATCAATAGCTCTAACGCAGCCAAACAGCCTGATTAGAAAAGTTTTGTGAACCAGGAAAGCAGGTGACCTTTTGGGAAAAGAGAGGGCTCCGGCAAATTATGTTTTGTCCTTGTCGCTGAATGGCATAAAGGCAAATGATATTTTTGGTAACAACATTGAGGTTAAAACGTCAACAGGCAAGGTTGAAATAAATCTTTCAGAGATGGTGGCGTTTATCTGTGTACAGTAATAGTTGTAAGTCGATACAAATTTTTATGATGTGTGTTTTTCATGATAGGAGGCTATGCATTTTTAGTTACCGGTATATTTATCAAAATTTATAATGAAGACGCTGGATAATATTAGCGCTAGAGCCCCAATCTGCAGACCGTTGATCGTTTCGCCACCAAAAGATACCCCCAACAGTACCGCCACAACCGGGTTTACATAAGCATTGGTGCTTACATGCGTGGCAGGCCTAACCTGCAATAACCAGATATAGGCACTATAGCCGGCAATCGATCCCAAAAAGATAAGGTATATAACTGAGAGCCATGCACGCAAATGAATTTGCCCGAAATGAAAGTGACTGATTTCGCCATTGCATAGTGCCACAATTAAAAAGGAGATCGCAGCAAAAATCATTTGCCATGCAGCGCCAACAGTTGTGTTGCCACTCCCATTATATTTTGAATATAAGGAGCCAATACACCAACTTATATTGCCGGCCACGACTACAACAAGTGAAATGACTGTTATAAGACCCGCTGCGGGGCCAATACCTGGAAATATCTTTTCGCTGAATAAAAGAATCACCCCGGTAAACCCGGTGATAATGCCGATAACAATGTGCTTATTTTTTAAGTTCGCGTGGCGGTTCCTGGCATCGAATAATACAAACCACAAAGGGGCCGCCGAAACTAAAACTGCTACAAAAGAACTTGCAAGTGTTAGCTCCGCCCAGATAATGGAACCATTGCCAATAAACAATAACAGGTTGCCAACAATAAATGACGTCTTTAATTGTGGCCTTTGCAGTAACTTATATCCTTTTGCTGCGCACCACAATAACAAAATAAGACCTGAAGCAAAGAATCGTAGCGCACCCAAAACAAAGGGAGGAAAGTCCCTTTCAGACGATTGAACAAAAAAGTAGGTAGAGCCCCAAACAATATATACAATAGCAAAGGCAATGATTACTTTAACAATTGGGGCGTGTTTGGTGGAGGTATGCGGCATGAGGGTGCAAAGATGTGCCGCGAGACACGATAAACAAAATTGTTTTTGCAATATTTAATTAACATGGGTGTTTGCGGCGAAAAATCTTCCTGGCATTTTCTGTGAAACATTTTATCACGTGGAAGGATAAACGCTGAATGGACAATTACTCAAAAATTAATTTATGCCGGGCGGACCTTAACCTGCTGGTGGTCGTGAGCCCTCAGGTAGCTAAAACCTGAAAAAATAAAGTTATTAACTTCATATATCGAAATCAGGCAACCTTTCTTTCTCGTACATTGTTATAATAATGTTATGCGGGGTTACAATTTTAAAATACAATTTTTGACGCTGGCACTTATTGTATGCCCTGCTTATTTTGTGGTAAATGCGCAGTCCTGTCCTCCCAATATTGATTTCGAATCCGGAACATTTGACAGATGGCAATGCTTTATCGGAATAACGGAGGCTATCAATGGCGTTAATACCCTTGATTTGGCTCCGTCAACGGAGCCGGTTGACGGCCGGCAGACCATGTATACCGCCAATACAGGTGATGGGGTAGATCCCTATGGAGGCTTCCCGGTAAATTGCCCTAACGGTAGCGGGCACTCGATAAGGCTTGGGAATAACCTGGCAGGTGCACAGGCAGAAGCGATATCTTATGAATTCAATATTCCTCCCAACAAGAATGTGTATTCTCTTGTTTACCATTACGCGGTGGTATTCCAGGATCCTAATCATGCAGAATTTCAGCAACCGCGTTTGGAAATTGAAGTTATCGATATGACTGATAAAAAAGCAATCGAATGCTCTTCATTTACATTTATTCCGTACGGTTCGCTGCTGCCTGGTTTTTTTGAATCGCCCAATCCGGGCGGTACTACACCTGTTTGGTGTAAGGATTGGACGACAGTATCAGTTAATCTTAATGGGATGGAGGGCAAGACTATCAGGCTTTCTTTTACAACAACTGACTGTACTTTAAGGGAGCATTTTGGGTATGCTTATATTGACGTTGATTCCCAATGCTCCAGTGAATTTATTGGTAGTACCTATTGCCGGGACGATACGACGGTAAACCTGACAGCGCCGTTCGGGTATAAGGATTATACCTGGCTTGATACTACATTTAGGCATGTACTAAGTACCAAACAAACCATTGCCTTTCATCCACCGCCGCCGCCCGGCACAATTTACCCGTTGATAGTGACGCCCTACAATGGTTATGGGTGCATCGATACTTTTTACGCCAGGTTGGAAAATAATTTATCAATTAAAGCTGATGCAGGAAAAGATACGCTTTCGTGTGATCGAATACCGGCAGGTATTGGCGCAAATGCCATACCGGGCCTGGTATATAGCTGGCAACCGGAAAATGGTTTGTCCGATCCAAAGGCTTCCGATCCCGCGGCAAACCCACTGGTACCTACAAATTATATCTTAACAGTCAATAGCGCCGGAGGAGGTTGCCTGAGCAGTGATACAGTTTTGGTAAGGACTTCATTCGTTGATACCACCCTTCGTTTAACAGGGCATGCTCTGTTTTGTTCTGATACTGGTGATAGCGCCGTTCTACATCTTACTCCAACAAAAAATATCTTATGGTTTAAGAATAACAGTTTAATTAATGTAGCGACAGGGACAAATTACCGGGTTACCGAAACCGGTATTTATCACGCATTGCTTACTAACGATGACGGCTGTGTGCTGCCCAGCGAACATCGTAATATTGTTATCGATGACCCAACTCCTGGCATAAGGTACCCGGATGTGTATGCTGTTAGTAACCTACCGCTTACATTACAGGCAAGGCAATTTGGCGATGAAGTTGTATGGAGTCCCGGTGTTTCGCTAAGTACGCCCAAAAGCTATACTCCCGTTTTTAACGGGCGGTTTGAACAATTGTATACCATTGTGATAGTGACTAAAGGTGGTTGCGTAACTGTAGATACGCAATTAGTAAAAACAATTGATAAAGTTGCCATGTACGTACCCAATGCATTTACTCCTAACGGTGATGGCATAAACGATGTTTTACGCCCGGTGTTATATGGGATCAAAACACTTCAATATTTCAAAATATTCAATAGGCTGGGTCAGCAAATATTTCAAACCAGCGTGCCCGGCAAAGGTTGGGATGGAACCAGGAATGGCCTTCCGCAATCTTCACAAGTGGTAGTATGGATTGCGGAAGGGATAGGGGTAGACGATAAAACGTACCTGGTTAAAGGCAGCAGCATCCTCTTGCGATAATGTTTTTAATGCCGATTTTGGAAAAACAATTCCTTCAATTTATGTTCGCCCATTCGAGCGATTTAGTTGCACCAACGGTATTAGCCTTATGTCAATTCTAAAATGACGAATATCCCACAAAGACACTAAGATCACAATGCTTTATTCTTAGTGTTCTCCGTGCCTTTGTGGGAATATTGATAAAGACTTAACAGACTTGATATAACACTGGCATCTTCGTAAAAGCAACAATTAAATTATTGCCCCATTTGCATGGCATCCTGTGTTGCAGTGCTCTTGTTATTTTGGCGTTTGAATAACGACATATCCATTTTACCAAAGTGATAAGTGAAAGTCAACCGTACCATTTGCGGGTTGTTTAACCTGCTGTAGTCCTGGATGAAATAACGGCCCACGGAGTATTGATCCTGTATACGGGTTCTGAAGATATCACTAAAGCTGAGACTTACAGAAGCTGCATTGTTTTTAAGAAAGCTTTTTCTCACGGCGATGTCAGTGCCCCAGCGGGAACGTATATAACCTTGAGAAGAACTTTGTGCCTGCCCAAAAGGTCCGCCGCCTCCGGGGCCACCCTGGTTATTATTTATCGGAAGATTTGTTTTGCTTTGATAGTCTGCAGACAATTGTATGGTGAATGATTTCGGCAATTTAAAATTACTGTTGAACTTGCCGAACCAACTCACAATCGCATCCTGCGATGTGCTTCCTGCAATGTTATCGGTATTTATCTTTGAGTTATATACGTTCACATTAGTAGTGATATCCCACCATTTAGTAAGCGTGTTTATTGAGGTTACTTCAGCGCCATAAGAGTAACTTGAATTAGCATTGATGTAAGAATTGATCACATCTTCTTTACCGGTAAATGGATTCGTGCCTTGGCTCAGGTAACGTGTGATCAGGTTATCAGTATGCTTGTAATAGATAGAACTTAACAAGCTGTTGTTCCCCTTAAATGTTTTACTATAGCTCATTTCAAACGAGTTGGTAAATTCGGGAACAAGATCAGGGTTGCCGCGGGTGATATTCAGGCTATCTGTATAATCAGTATATGGTATCAACTGAAAGAAGTTCGGCCTGTTAATACGGCGTGTATAACTGAATTGCAACTCCTGTTTACTTTTTAGTTTCTGGCTAAGAAATAAAGATGGAAATAAACTTACAGGATATTTATTGCTGAATTTTTCGCCGGTGTTTATTAACTGCCCGTCGTAGTTAGAACTTTCTGCCCGAACGCCAACCTGGTACCCGAAATCTTTAATAGCGCTCTTAACGCTCACGTAGGCTGCATAAACATCGTCGGTGCTTTTGTAATTGTTGGTGGCCGCGGCTATCTTAACCAGGTTACTCACGGTGGTGCCTGTGAAGTTATCGTTGTTACTAACGGTCTGGTGTACCTGCGCTCTTAAACCGGTTTCCAGTTTCGATTGTTTTTGTTTTCCGAAGGGTAAGGTATAATCGGTTTGAGCGGTGAAAAACTTAATGGTTCCGTCGCTGACAACCTGTTGAAGCTGCGTGCCGCCAATACTGCTTCCATCAAGATAATTAGTTGTATATAAAGAATTGCCTGAATTTTTTCCTGAAAAATAATTTGCATCAGCGGTGAGTTGCTCTCCTTGTTTTGGAAAGTTATATACATAATCCAACTGCAAACCATTTGCATTGAATGACCTGGTACCTGAAGTGTAACGCACACTGTTGGCACTTTTTATACCAGAGTTTAGCAGGCTATCAGTTGTTGCATTAATGGTTTCATTTGGGTTGAAATTGCCATGCACTTTAACAAGGCCCAATGAAATAGTTGCCCTATTGGTTACATAGTAATCAAGCCCCAATTTACCAAACATGAAAGCCCCGGTTTGTTTATTAATATCGCTTTGAAAAACGTGGGTCTGCGTATCGCCCAAATTTAAGCGGTCGGTAGTTCCTGTATTTACTCCTTTCATCTGGTGCAACATTCCGGCTGCAGAGAAGTTTATTTTATTTTGTCTCACGTTAAAATTAGCACCGGCATTTATCGCTCCCCGGCTATCGACTCCTGCAGACAGATTTCCATTGTAACCGGTTTGTTTATTCTTCTTTAAAACGATATTAAGAATGCCTGCGTTGCCACCCGATGCATCATATTTTGCGGATGGATTGGTAATTACCTCCACACTCTGAATAGCATCAGCAGGTATCTGGTCGAGAGATAAAGTTGTCGGGCGTCCGTCTACATAAATCTGCGGAGCAGCATTTCGCAATTTCACATTGCCATCTACATCTACCTGAACGGAAGGTACATTGCGCATTACATCCAATGCGGTTCCCCCGGCGCTTACAATGTTCTTTTCAACATTAAAAACTTTCTTATCAATATCCAGCTTTAGCGCTGGTGCGGCACCAGTGATGGTAACTGTAGTTAAGGTCTTTGTATCCGTTTCAAGCTTAATGTTGCCAAGGTCTTTATCAAATGAAGGAACGCCTGAAGGAGGACCTGAAGGAATACCTGAAGGAGTGCCTGGCTGCATTTTCGGCATGAACGAAACTTCCTGTTGTAAAGATGTGTAACCGCTGCTGCTGATTCTTAATTGCAACTTGCCCATAATTGGCAGTTGGGCAAAATCGAAATCGCCATTGCTCTTGGTGGTCATTCCTTTTTCTAAAATCATTTTCATTTTTTTTGTGGCGGTATCCATTTTTTGGTGCAGAACCAATACGGAAGCGCCTTCAACAGGTTTGCCATCGGCATCAGTTATTTTGCCATAAATATGGCCCGCATTTTTTATTTCAGCAGGCATAGCGTGTGGCATTTGCGCATACAGGCGGCCCGTTATGATGATAACAACAATTAGTAAAAGAAATTTTTTCATTATCTGTTTATTTGAATACGAAAGTAATTCCCGTTAACCGGTGTTTTGGGCAAATGAGATGAGGTGGCAAAATGTTGCGACGAAACCAGCCAATTTCAAATAGGGAATTTGCAGGGGGTAAAATTTACAATTTACCGGTGAGTGCAGTTACTGCATCGCGGTAAGTATCGCTGAGCGGAAGTTCCAGCGAATCGATAAACACGCTGGATTTGCGGATGGCCGTAATAAACGAAACCGAAGCGATATATGATTTATGAATGCGGATAAATTCTGTAGGTGGCAATTCTTCTTCGATGGTTTTCATGGGCATCCGCGTTACTACGGGATGTTGTGTGCTCTTTAAGTGGATCTTAATGTAATCCTTTAAGCCTTCAATGTAAATAATATCCGAACGGGTAATTTTGAGAAGGCTATAGTCAGCATTCACAAAAAAATAATCTGGTCCTGCCGAGGGGCTGGTGCTTTTTTGATTTGTTTTTAGGTCAAATAGTTCCTTTGCCTTATTACAGGCTTTTATAAACCTGTCGAGTGGTACGGGCTTTACGAGGTAATCCGTTACATCAAGGTTAAAGCCATCCAGTGCGAATTTCTTATAAGCCGTTATTAAAATAATCATTGGTTTTACCGTCATGCTTTCTATAAACTGCAATCCCGTAAGTCCCGGCATTTGTATATCTAAAAATATCAGGTCAACGGATTGATCCTGCATTATCTTCATGGCGTCCATCGCATTGTCGCACGAACCAATTAGCTGCAGAAATGGTATTTTACTGATGTTATCTTCCAGTAGTTCCAGCGCTAATGGCTCGTCATCAACTGCAAGGCAACGTATCATCAGGTTAAATTTATTTGTAGCGAAATCGTAAAAATGCTGTTGTCTTTTATTATATCCAGTTTGTAGTTCCCCGGATGCAAAAGATCCAGCCTTCTTTGCACATTTGCCAATCCAATGCCACTTGCTTTATCTTGTATTTGCAAAGATGCAGGATCGTACGTGTTGCTTACACGAAAGTAAAGAATATTGCCGGCCGTTTTTAATTCAATATCTATCTGCGGATTTTCAATAAACCCCGTGCCATGCTTAAATGCATTTTCTACAAAAGGTATCAATAGCATCGGATCAATTTCATACATTTTATCTGCCTTACACATGCTTACAGTAACTACCACTTTTTTACTTAACCGTTGCTGCTGTAGGTCAATATAGCTTTGAAGATATTCTGTCTCACTTTCAAGCGATACCTTTTCTTCATCAGTTTCATAAAGCATATAACGCATTAACGATGAAAACTTAATCAGCGAGGGCTCTAATTCATCTGACTGTTTTCGTGCCAGCGAAACCATATTGTTTAATACATTAAACATAAAATGCGGGCTGGCCTGTGAACGCAATAACGACAACTCTGTTTTTAAATGTTCCTTCTCCTTCTCACTCGCCAACTGGTCTGAAATAAATTTATCCCTGATAGTTTTATAGGCGATGCTGCACGCCAGTATAAATAAGAAAATGAAGGTGCTTACAAACAGGTGATCATTAAACGAAAAATGAATTTTATTCTTTGCAAGGTTCACCCATAACGACCATACCATCGTAACGTATAGAAAAAAGTAAGCCACGACGGATACGCTATACACCGCATATTTCTTTTTATACAACAAACGTGGTATAAGCATGAATGCATTCAAATAGAAAAACGTAATTAATAATGCATCGCTGATGCGTGATATAACAAATATGATATTGGCATCGATGGATTGTGCAGATTTTGCTTCATTGGGATTGTGCGCAGGCCGCAATAAAGCGGGTAATGAAAACAACAATATCCACGCTGTAGCATGCAGCAGTATCGTCATCCATTTATTTGAGTACCATGCTTTTTTCATAACCTTCCGGTGCGGCGATAAATTTTTACAGATGTTTGTTGATAGAATTTTTTTTCAATCCATAAACATAGAAACATTATCAATATATTTTAATAAAAATGAGACAAATAACGAAAATACCGCGACAAAGCACCGTCAATGGTGCACCCTTTTCGCAAAGTAATTCTTATTTCCAAAATGGCATTGAAGTTTACGGCCGGCGTACACGCAGCAGGAAATGACGATTTGATTTCAATACAGTGAAATAATATGTTTACTTTCCGGCAAAAATAAAACTGCAATTTTGAGAAGACTTCTGTTTGGTGTAAAAACACTTTTTTGTATTACATGCCTGGTGGCGTGTAATTCTACCGGTAAAAAAGAAACGGCCGTAAAAAATATAGACGGTGCCGCCGATTCAATTGAAGTGAAACTTGAATTAATCAACAACACAGTTGATATTCCGGTTGAATTTAAAGCATCACCTGATACCACACACAGGATGTTCATTACCGATAACAAAGGCAAAATCCGGGTTATTAAAAATGATTCATTACTGGCTAAACCATTTTTGAATATCTATGATAAACTGGGACCACAGGATAAAAATTCTTTGGTTGGAACTATTTTCAGTCTTGCATTTCATCCACAGTTTGCTACTAACGGTAAATTTTATATTTGTTATAATTCACCTTCCAAAATTCGCGGTAACACTTGCAGCATGGTTGTTTCACAATTCACAACAAGCAAGTCTGACCCTGATGTTGCTGATCTGAAGTCGGAACGCAACGTACTTGAGCTGGAAGGAAAAAATATTCAAAATAATGGCGCACAAATGTTATTCGGGCCGGATGGATTTTTATATATTTCTGTTGGTGACGATAAAGGTATTGATAGTGCCTACCAATATCATGCACAGGATTTAAGTTTGTTAAATGGCAAATTACTCCGTATTGACGTAACTAAATTACCTTATACCATACCCGCAGACAATCCATTTGTTGGGGTAAAAAATGAAAGGCCCGAAATATGGGCGTACGGCTTTCGTAAATTATGGCATTATAGTTTTGATCCGTTAACCCGCCAGCTAATTGGTGGCGATGTAGGTGAAAACAAAGACGAAGAAATTGATATCGTAAAGAAGGGAGCTAACTATGGCTGGCCTGTAATGGAAGGTGATAGCGTTTTCCAGAAGGCCGGGAGTGCCAATAAATCTGCGTATACCGCTCCCGTTAGTACTTACACGCATAATACGGGAATATGTGTTATTGGCGGAAATTACTACTATGGAAATGACATTCCTTCACTGAAAGGCAAATATGTCTTTGCTGATTTTAACGGAAACTTGTTTGCTCTTACGAAAACTGCTAACGGAAACTGGATAAGGAACCCATTGAAAATAGTTAACAAACCAACGGAGCCATTATTAATTTGTGGCTGCAATGTTGATGAAAATAATGACTTGTTTATTATGGGAATGTTGAATGGCAAAACAGCAACAAAAGGAGCAGTATATAAAGTCGTGAAAATGTGAAGACTTGCCGGGAGATCATAATTCTATTTTTTTAAAACCTGTGAGGTTTTCGAAACCTCACAGGTTTATGCTGGAGAGGATGGCGAATTGACGAAAAAAATTATTTACAAAGAGGGTAGCCCGTTACTTACCAGGAAAATATTATAAGTTAATCTAAGCTTATCTAAGTAAAACATATGTCCTTGTGGAATTAGTGATGGCAGTATCAAGAAAATTTTGTGCCTTAAGTGTATCATAGGCATCGTTGGTTTGAAGGAGAAATGGTCCGTCATAAAAGGTGGCAGTTTCGTTTAATCGTTTAACCAAAATACTGTCAGCGTAAAATATTGCTATAAAACGGTAACCATTTGCCAGGCTTGTATCTGCTGTCTGTTGCCATTGATTTGCTGCATAATAGATAACAGCCCGCTGATTATTTACATTGGTAATGATAGTATCCTTGTGCGTCTGCTGATCTATCCATGTTGTTTGTGGGGTAGCGGAGGCTGCAAAAGGTGGCTTGTCGCAACCTGCGGCCAAAAACGCAATAAATAATAAAAGATATTTCATATTCAAAATGACACGCAAAAACGTTGAGATGTTGCACGGCATCAGTGCGCTGTCGGTTGGCTGGTTTCACAATTTTGCTTAAACCTCGATTGCCTTATTACGAAGTTGGTTAAGTCGCTCAAATCATCCTTTATTCATTGTAACTCTCCGGTTGCATGAGGCTGCGATAACGTTCTTCAACCTATTTCAAAATATTTTTCTATTTATTTTGTTGTCTTGGCACCCATTTTTTCGCCGAGCTTTTCATATGCTGCGTCATTGGGTTCCCATAGTTCAATTTTATTGCCCTCTATGTCCATAATATGAATGAATTTTCCGTAATCAGCTGTTTCAACTTTGTCTACAATTGTTACACTGTCCTTTCTGAGTTGCTCCATAAGTGGTTCCAGGTTTTCAACTCTATAGTTAATCATAAAATCTTTCGCTGAAGGCTCAAAGTATTTCGTCTTTTCATTAAAAGGGCTCCACTGGGTAAAGCCTTTTTTTGTTGAATCGGCGCCTTGCCTCCACTCAAAAACTGCCCCGTAATCGTTAGCGTTTAAACCAAGATGAGTTTGATACCATTCTCTGACTTTTTTGGGATCCTTGCATTTAAAAAAAATGCCGCCGATGCCCGTTACCCTTTTGAATGGTTGTTCGTGATTATTATTTGTCATCACAGACTTGAAAGCAAATCCAAGTGCAAATGTGGCAATAAAGCTGAGAGTGATCCATATTCTTTTTTTCATTTGTTAATATTTTAGACTTGAGATGGTTGCCAATTTCGCTTGCCGCTAGTTGCTGCAAGAATGCATCTTAAAACTAAATAATTGCTTCAATGACTCCAAATGGAGTTTATTTTCGAATAGGCAAGGACGTTGTGTCGGGGCGTGAAGCGGTTTTTTTTCGAAGGGCACGAAAAGCCAGACGTCAACCCACCCATCGTTCTGGTGACAGGCGAGGTTGCGTGCAGCCAGCCGGAATCTTTTAATTATTTTTTTATTTCGTAGCAAAGTTCCACCATCCCATTCTTGTAGGCTGTCACATCCTTTAGGTGCAGTGCCTGTTCTTGTTCTAGTTGGACAAAAAAAGGTGTTCCGTCACCCAATATAATGGGCAGAATTGTTTTTCTTATTTCATCCGCTAAATTTAAACGCATGAATTCTTTTGTTAGTTGAGCGCCTCCTACGAGCCAAACATTTTTAAAGTTTGGCTTTATTCGTTCATTAACCAATTTTTCCAGGTCACCCGAATAAAATTCAATGTTCTCCCTCTCAACCGGCAGTGTTCTGTTAGTTACTACAATTGTGGGTGTTTCTCCATATGCCCACCCATACAATTTTGAAAGTGCAAGGGCATGTTCGTATGTCCGCGATCCCATGATATAGCAGTCTATTGTTTCAAGAAGCTCTTCGGGGTTTTGCCCGGAAACACCTTTGTCATAGTTGTCTGATGTGTCAAACCACGACACGCTGTTATCTCTTTTGGCGATATAGCCGTCAAGGCTCGCAACCATATGTATGGTTATTTTAAAAGCGTCCGTTGCCATCAATTATCGTTTGAAAATATGCGTTGTTGAACTGTTGCCGGATTTATTAAATGATTGTGTCTCTACCGATGATTTTAAAAATTGTGCTGTTGTGCAACTGCCGAACATTCCCGGTAACCCTTCAGTATTTGTAGAGGCATGGCTGGGTAAAGTGGAACATTAAAAAAAATTAATTCGGCGAAGTATTGAAATTGAATTTAGGCATCCGGAATTTCCGGCTCAACTAATTTGGCCAATTTTTCTAAAGATTCCTGCCAGCCTAAATAACACATTTCTGCCGGTATCATGGGAGGAATATCCTGCTGCAGAATCTTTATTTCGGTGCCACACGAGACCCTTTTTAGCTCAACAGAAGTAGTCATTTCACCCGGAAGGTTAGGGTCATCAAATTTATCGGTATACTTTAAAAACTCATTGGGTTTAACCTCCAGGTATTTCCCGCCGAATGAATGGCCATTGCCGGTAGAAAAATTATGAAATGACATCCTGAAAATTCCTTCCACTTTCACATTCATTTCATGCACCGTACAGAGAAAGCCGTAGGGCGGCAACCAGGATGCGATTGCATTTGCTTCAGTAAACGCACGATAAACTTTTTCGGGTGGTGCTTTTAGGACTCTTTGTAACGATACGCTGTTGTTTGCCATAAAAAATTTTGTTTAATTTCTGTTTATTTGATTTTTCCATTTCGTCAAACTTCACAAATTTAAATAGTTTTCTTACCCGGTTGCCGGCCACATTTTTTTACTGTAGCAGGATTAATTATCCCGATATCAACTCTTGATCGACGCAGCTTAAAACTAAACAATTGCACCAATTACGCAAAATGACGTTCATTTATGAGACGCTAAACCTGCGAAGTTTTTGAAAACCTAACAGGTTTACAAGGGTTTAAGCCTGCACATCGTTCCTGCAGCCTGACTTCAGTTTATTCTTCAATTTGCCATGCCGGATTATGACCAATTTCCCAAAGGTGTCCGTCTAAGTCCTGGAGGTAACCTGCATAACCGCCCCAAAAAGTTTTCTGTGCCGGCTTAATAATTTTTGCGCCCGCCTTTTTAGCTTCTTCCATCACAGTTACAACTTCGTTTTCACTGTTTACAAAGTATCCAATAGAGAATTCGGTTGCACTTTCGGGCTGTAATTTTAGTTTACTATCCCATGCTAAATTTTTTCTTTCATATAGGGACAACTTCATTCCATTGTCAAGGTCAAAAAGCACTACTTCACCGTTTTCAAATTCGGTGCCTATAATACCCTTTGTCTTCCAGCCGAGCCCGTTTTGATAAAATTTCATGGATTTTTTTAAGTCGTTTACTCCGAGTGTAAGAATGTTTATTCGCTGTTTCATTATTTTGTTTTTTGTCTGGAAGTCATCATAGTTTTTGACTGTCGCTCTCACAGGATGAGTTACTTCACTAACACAAAATACCAATAAAAGTGCCAAATACTGCTATAGGTAATGTCGTTATGAGATTGCCGCTAATTTCTGATTAAGCCTCACTGGTATGAAGCACATAAGGAAAATAAACTCATAGATTTATTCTATCATTTCATAAATATTATCAATTATAGCTATCTAAAGATTGTTGTAAGTTTGAAGTTCAAACAAACTAAAATTTATTTACGATGGAAAATAATAAGCACCCACACAGCCCGGCAAATCATAAGGTTTGGGAAGTAAACGAATCAACCAAGTGCCCGTTTATCGGTGGAGCTTTAAAATTTACAGCAGGAACCGGCACATCTAATAGCGACTGGTGGCCGAATCAATTAAGCTTAAAAATTCTTCGCCAGCATTCCTCCTTGTCTGACCCTATGGATAACGGTTTTAATTATGCAGAAGAATTTAAGAGCCTTGACCTTAATGCGGTTAAACAAGACCTTTTCGATTTGATGACGGATTCCCAGGAATGGTGGCCGGCTGACTATGGTCATTATGGTCCGTTGTTTATAAGGATGGCGTGGCATAGCGCAGGTACGTATCGCATCGCTGACGGCCGCGGCGGCGGAGGCTCCGGCACGCAACGTTTTGCACCCTTGAATAGCTGGCCGGATAATGCTAACCTTGATAAGGCTCGATTACTGCTATGGCCTATCAAGCAGAAATATGGAAGAAAGATTTCATGGGCAGACCTGATGATTCTTGCCGGTAATTGCGCACTCGAATCGATGAAGTTTAAAACTTTTGGTTTCGCTGGTGGCCGGGAAGATGTTTGGGAGCCGAAAGAAGATATTTATTGGGGATCGGAAGGCAAGTGGCTTGACGATAAGCGTTACACGGGTAATCGTGAATTGGAAAATCCGTTAGCCGCCGTACAAATGGGACTTATCTATGTGAATCCCGAAGGTCCTAACGGAAAGCCTGATCCTGTGGCCGCCGCCATTGATATTCGCGAAACCTTTGGCCGCATGGCCATGAACGATTATGAAACCGTTGCGCTAATTGCCGGCGGACACACCTTTGGTAAAACACATGGTGCCGGCGATCCAAAAAAATATGTTGAAGCAGAACCTGCCGGCGCAGCTATAGAAGAACAAGGCCTCGGCTGGAAAAATACTTTTGGAAGCGGTAATGCAGGCTACACAATTACCAGTGGCATCGAAGGCGCGTGGACTACTTCGCCAACGAAGTGGAGTAATAACTTTTTTGAAAATCTTTTTGGATATGAATGGGAATTAACCAAAAGCCCGGCCGGTGCTTTTCAATGGAAACCAAAAGATGATGCGGGAGCAGGTTTAGTTCCGGATGCACATGATCCTGCAAAACGCCACGCACCTTTTATGCTTACAACCGACCTGGCTTTAAAAATGGATCCCATTTATGAGCCTATTTCAAGATATTTCTATGAGAACCCGGATGAATTTGCAGATGCCTTTGCAAAAGCATGGTTCAAACTGACGCATCGCGATATGGGTCCCAAGGCCCGGTATCTTGGACCCGAAGTTCCTGCGGAAGATTTGATCTGGCAAGACCCGATTCCAGCTATTAATCATGAACTGGTTAATGACCAGGACGTCGCTGCACTGAAAGAGAAAATACTTAATTCAGGACTTACTATTCCTGAATTGGTATCAGCGGCTTGGGCGTCTGCATCTACATTCCGCGGCTCTGATAAACGCGGTGGTGCCAATGGTGCACGCATTCGCCTTGCACCTCAAAAAGACTGGAAAGTGAATAATCCTGTGCAACTGCAGAAAGTATTAATAACGTTGGAGGGTATTCGAAAAGATTTCAATGACGCTCAGCCCGGTGGTAAGCAGGTTTCAATTGCCGACCTTATCGTTTTGGGCGGATCAGCCGCAGTTGAACAAGCTGCAAAGAACGGAGGTAATGATGTAAAGGTACCGTTTACGCCGGGACGTTCCGACGCATCGCAGGAGCAAACAGATATATCATCCTTTGATGTGTTGGAGCCAACAGCAGATGGCTTTCGCAATTATGTGAGAACAAAATACGCTGTAAAGACAGAAGAAATGCTGGTGGATAAAGCACAACTATTAACGCTGACTCCGCCGGAGATGACGGTGCTCGTTGGTGGCATGCGGGTTCTTGATACTAATTTTGATCATTCACAACTTGGTGTCTTCACCAAGCGTCCCGGGCAATTGACAAACGACTTCTTCGTAAATCTGCTGGATATGGGCACAACATGGAGGACCGTTTCAGAGGATGGCGAACTGTTTGAAGGTCGCGATCGCAAAACAGGAAACGTGAAGTGGACGGGCAGCCGTGTTGATCTCATCTTCGGTTCCAACTCAGAGCTTCGTGCGATTGCCGAAGTATATGGATGTTCAGATTCTCAAAAAAAGTTTGTAAAGGATTTTGCAGCAGCATGGACGAAAGTGATGAATCTTGATCGTTTTGATTTGGCATGAAATTTTGATGATGCGGTTAGATAAAAAATTAAAATTAGCAGGTGACCTGGAAACGGATCACCTGCTTTAATTTTTCTATGCTATCCGATATTTTTGCATTTCCCACAAGAATATTAGCTGGACCGAGGTAAAGAGCCCCTAACATTTTGAATGATTTCATTTTTTATGAATCGTTATTAAGTGGTGAACAATTTCAGGCAAAGCAAATAAGGCCGTGAGTTAGCAGGCGTTTAATACCTGTAAAAATCACAATCATCTTCATCGCATAGTAGTTTCCGTAAAGTGGTATCTTTTAGCACATCAATGTAGTCCATTGGTTTTCTATTTACATAAATGGTTCTGTAAACCAGTCGTATCCCATGGCTGTAATCCACATACCAGTTTACGTGCCCGGTGTACAAAGGCTGAATGGGCATGCCATCCATTTTGTGCCAGCCAAAAATAGCCACACGATTCGGTTTAGGGTCTCTTGAAATTTTACCGCTTATAACCACATCTTTTTTTATTCCAGCTATCAATCCTTTTCTTAATCTTCGCTGGCCTTCAATAATGAGGTTGTGCTGGTACATGGTAACGGCGCTGTCACGAAAAGCATACATTGGTACGGGTTCCAATTTCACTTTGGCGGCTTGATAAATATCATTCACGATTTTTCTTGTTGGTAAAAAACAATGCAGGCTGTCTGCAATCAATTGCGCTGTCATGGGAGTTAAAGGAATTCTTGCAAAATCCTTGTTGGCGCCTACCGATAAATAATCAGGCAGCACAAAATAAATGGCTGTTATCTTTTTTCCTCCGGCAGTAATTATAGATGTTTTTATTTTCACAAATTTTCTTAAAAAAGAAGGCACATTACCCTGGAGAATTTCATTCTTTGCCATATCCTCTCGTTGTGTCCTGTCAATAGTAAAAACACTTTTATAAAATTCACTTCCCGTTTCTGCAGTGGCAGCCCGTGCAGGAAGTGCCAGGTGCTTTGGAGAATTGCATGATGAAATAAAAATTAAAATTATAAACGAAAAGCCCGTTCTTAACATCTTCAAAAATTTATTCAAATTACGAACGCGGGATACGATTAACCAAATAAAGATTATTTCAGAAACAATGTTCCTTCGCAGTTGACAGGGGTACGCTGATCCAAACCTGGGCCGGCTAATTCTTTTTCTTTAGTACCTGGTTATAAGCCGACAGGAGAGCCTCGTACACAAATTCTTTTGCCACCTTGCTCAATTCAAATGTAGTAGCTCCTTTTTCGCCCCATTTGTTTGGAACGGGGTAGATGTTTACAGCATCCATTTTACAAAAGATTGCTTGTTCTTTAGGAGTCAGGAATATGTTTGCGGTATTATTCGCCGCCAGGTAAGTGGCAAACATTCGTTTACCAATTACATTAAACCCAATTCTATCGAAATGAGGTTTTTGCCCGGTACCCGGAAATGAAAGGGCCAGTTTTGCAAATGCATCACCTGTTATCATTTGTTTGTTTAAGCTTGCAGCCACACATTATTTATCTGCAATGTTGTTGAATGGGAAAATTATACAACTAATGTAATACAAAAGTTCAATAGAATTTTACATCGGATCATTTTGAGTGAACAGAGCGTTATTTTAGATCTTCTTGTAACTGAAGTAAAAATTTTATCAAGGAAATTTAAAATATATTTGCATATACAAATAAAATCACTTTATCTTTGTGGCATAAATGAAAGCGTCCGAAAGCAGATATTCTTCCTGTGTTTATTTTTCTTCTGCGGCATTTGCCCGCAAGGTAGAAAAGCTAGCAGTCGAAAGCTGGAAGCGTGTTGGCCTTTCTCCCAGCCATGGTTACCTGCTGATGAATGTTATTGACGAACCGGGTATACAACCGGGCGCATTGGCAGACCAGCTTCAGCTGCAACCGAGTACCATTACACGTTTTATTGAAAAGCTGGAAGAAAAAAAATTAGTGGTGCGCACAACAGACGGCAAACTTACTAACGTGTATCCTACACCTAAAGCAAAAGAAATGCAGGCTGGTTTAAAGAATTGCGTGCAGGTTTTTGATGAAACATGCAGTGGTCTTTTTGGAAAAGATGAAATGAGAAAATTTGTTTCTGTGTTGAACAAAATGTCAGATAAAGTGAAAGAATAATTTTTTTTAACCTTATACTTGTATATACAAATAAATTAAGGGAATATTCGAACAGGTGAAAATAAACAGTAAAGTATTGGTAGGGCGGCCAACAATAACTGACCACACAATTAAAACTTAACACCATATTATCAAACATAAAATCAAAGAAAATGAAGTACGTTATCACGGGGTCACTGGGAAATATCAGCAAGCCTGTAGTTCAAAAATTAATTAATGCAGGGCATGATGTAACTGTAATTACATCAAAACAAAAAAACGCAACGGCCATTGAAGCACTTGGCGCAAAAGCAGCGGTGGGTTCTGTAGAGGATCCTGCATTCTTAACCAAAACATTTACCGGCGCAGATGCTGTTTACACAATGGTTCCACCAACCTACGCCGCCACAAATTGGAAAGGTTGGATTGGAGGCATTGGAAAAAATTATGCTGATGCCATAAATGCTGCGGGCATTAGGTATGTGGTAAACTTAAGCAGTATTGGCGCACACAGAAATGATGGGGTTGGCCCGGTAAGTGGCTTGCATCTTGCAGAGCAGGCACTCAATACGTTAACTGATGTAAACATCCTTCATCTTCGTGCAGCCTATTTCTATCCAAATCTTTTTAGCAATATCGGTCTTATAAAGCAGGCTGGCATTATGGGCGCAAACTTTGCGGTTGCCGACAATAAATTCCCAATCGTTGATCCGGCAGATGTAGCCGCTATAGCAGCAGACGAATTGTTGCAACTGAATTTTACAAGACATACCGTTCGTTATATTGCGAGCGATGAAGTTTCGACAAATCGTATTGCGGCTGAAATTGGTAAGGCTATCGGGAAGGCTGATTTGAACTGGGTTCCGTTTACAAGTGAGCAGGCATATGATGGAATGAAAGGAGCGGGGCTACCCGAAGAAGTTGCGAAGAATTATGTTGAAATGAACAATGCTATCAATAGTGGAATCATGAATGAAGATTACTGGATAAATCATCCGTCAGCTTTGGGCAAAACAAAACTCGAAGACTTCGCCAGGGTTTTTGCAGCTGCATATATCGCTAATTAATTTATTAATAAGAATCATGAGGTACGAAAGAGTGGATTGACTATGTTGAAAGTATTTTAAAATTTTATCACTAATAAAACTTGCATTTATGAAAATAGGTATCGTAGGTTCCGGTATTGTTGGACAGGTATTAGCCAAAGCATTCACATCAGAAGGCCATGATGTAACGCTGGGAACACGCAACACGACAAAAGCAGAAGTAGTAAAATTTAATAATGAAACCGGAATCTCCATAGCAGATTTTGAACACACTGCGGCCAAAGCCGAGTTAATTGTTTTGGCAACTAAAGGAAGCGTTGCAGAGGAGGCATTGAACCTTGCTGGCATCAAAAATCTTTCGGGCAAAATTATTATTGATGCGACAAACCCTATTGCTGACAAGCCGCCCGTTAATGGCGCGTTACGGTTTTTCACTTTAATGAATGAATCACTAATGGAAAGCCTGCAAAAGCTTGCGCCGGAGGCCAGGTTTGTAAAAGCATTCAATAGTGTTGGCAATGGTGTGATGTATAAACCACAATATGCGGGAGGGCAACCAACAATGTTCATCTGTGGTAATGATGACGCGGCCAAGAAGACGGTCACGAATATTCTCACCTCATTTGGCTGGGAAACAGAAGACATGGGTAAAGCGGAACTGGCAGGAAGTATCGAAGCATTATGTATTCTTTGGTGTGCGAAAGGGTTCAATAACAACATGTGGAATCATGCATTTAAATTGCTGAAGAAATAGAATTCGAGGTAGTTATTTTTCCATGCAATAAACTTATTTTATGCAGGCGCTGGCATTTAAGCAACTGCTTCCGGCATCGGTATAACGGGTAAGGATAAATGTACTTGAAACATTTGCAGATGTCAGCGCTATTGCTATCAGCTCTTTTGGCAAATAGCTGAAAAACAGAATTGTTCAACTGCCCAAATGGTTAAAATCTTTATCGGTTGGTTTGATAATCGTTACCGGGGGAGATTTTTATGAAATACCTTTGGCGCTTTTAAGCGGGATGCGTAACAGCCAGTCAAACAACAAATTCTTTCTTATCCTCATCCTGGGGTTGCTTACCGCCATAGGCCCTTTTTCTATTGATATGTACCTGCCGGCCTTCCCGGATATAGCAAAAACTTTGCACACCTCCGTATCGCAGGTAATGCTTTCGCTCTCCAGTTTTTTTATTGGAATTTCTGCCGGGCAGTTATTGTACGGTCCTCTGCTGGAAAGGTATGGCAGAAAAAAGCCGATGTATGTGGGGTTGAGCATATACCTTCTTGCCTCAATAGGTTGTGGTATGGCGAGCTCGGTAAATTCATTAATTATATTCAGGCTGCTGCAGGCATTGGGAGGCTGTGCAGGTATGGTGGCAGCACGGGCTGTTGTAAGGGATTTGTTTGAAGTGAAGGAAAATGCCAAAATATTTTCCATGCTCATGCTGGTAGTGGCTGTGTCACCCATAATTGCACCTACGCTTGGTGGTTATGTTACTTCCCTGCTTGGATGGCGGTATGTTTTTTTCATACTTATTATTATTGATATAGCTATCATTGTAGGTGTATATTTTCTGCTACCGGAGAGTAAGAAGCCCGATCCTGATTTTTCATTAAGGGCCGGCGCCATAATTAAAAACTTCGCAGGAATTATAAAGCATCCGCAGTTTTACACCTATACGTTAACAGGAGCAATTGCTTACGCAGGGCTATATGCATATATCAGCGGTTCGCCCTATGTGTTTATGGAAATTTTTAAGGTAAATGAAAAGCAATATGGGTTGATATTTTCCGTAATAGCGATGGGGGTTATTGGGTCGGCACAGGTAAATAACCTGGCGCTGCGAAAATATTCCAGTGAACAAGTAATTAAAATAGCAACCCTTTGCCAAAGTATTGTTGGCATCGTGCTGGCTGTCATGAGTTATTTTGGCTGGGGCGATTTATACAGCACTATCCTTCTCATCTTCCTTTTTTTAGGCGGACAAGGATTCATCTTTCCTAATGCTTCTGCGCTTTCGTTAGCGCCGTTCCCGCATACCGCCGGCAGCGCCTCGGCACTCATGGGGGCTATTCAAATGGGCATTGGTGCAGGCGTATCGGCGCTGGTAAGTGTTTTGCAAAATGGTACGCGGGTGCCTATGACTGCTGTGATGGCGTGCTGTGCTACTACGGCATTTGCCAGCTACTTTTTAGGTCGTAAACTGATCATTTACCGGGCAGGGATAAACGCAGTGGAAGAAGAAGATGTGGAAATGGTGAGTACGTTATAAAGGTTTTGAATCAGGATGATTTTATGATTTTTTTTCAAAATAATTTTAGCATCCAATAAAAAATAAAAAATGGAAATTAAAAGAATCGGTTCACAACCTTCCGGCAAAGGACCTGACGATTGGTTCACCGGGACCGTGCGCATTGACGCCTTGTTTCAGAGAGAGGCTCCGGCACGTGTAGCTGGCGCCAGTGTTACATTTGAGCCCGGAGCAAGAACAGCATGGCATGCTCACCCGCTCGGGCAAACGCTGCTGGTAACCTTTGGTTGCGGCTGGGCGCAACGGGACGGCGGACCTGTTGAAGAGATCCATCCGGGTGATGTGGTTTTATTTGCACCTGGCGAAAAACATTGGCACGGAGCTTCTGCAACTACCGCAATGACACACATCGCCATCCAGGAAAGCCTCGATGGTAAAGCGGTTGAATGGATGGAGAAGGTTAGCGATGAACAATACCAGAAGTAATCGCAGTAATCGGTTTAGTACAGAAACTGCGGAGAAGGGTTTGTAATTATTTTGATAAATCTTTCACCCTGATATTTCTAAACTGAACAACAGATCCATGTCCTAAGAAGCCGATATGTCCCGTTTCACGTTTCAGGCCCGGATGCTCTTTGCCATCCATGGTTCCTTTTTCGCGGGCTTCGGTGATGTCAGCGTCGGTAATGACGGTGCCATTTAATATCACTTTTATTTTTGGACCCTTTGCAATGATCTCTTCATAATTCCATTCGCCTACCGGTTTTAAATAGCCAGTCTTTGCAGGCACCACACCGTATATCGAACCATGATATTGATATGGATGAAGATCTTTGTACTCAGCAGCAGTGTTATCCAATATCTGTATTTCCATACCAACGTAGGCGGCATCACCTTCCAACGGAGCCCTTATGCCTACTCCATTGTTGGCACCTGGCGTTAGTTTAAATTCAAAACGGAAATCAAAATCACTGTACTCTTCTTTCGTATAGATATTTCCTCCACTACCTTTTTCAGGATGTATCGTTATCGTACCATTTTCGGGAATATAACTTTGAATGTTGCCTGTCCACTGATCCATTGATTTTCCGTCAAATAATAAAGTGTATCCCTGGTTTTTTTCTTTTTTTGATAATTGATTTGACATGGCATTTTTTGATGAACCACAGGAAGTAAAGACCAGCGCAGGGATTGCTAAGCAGAGGAATAATTTTGATTTCATTATTAATTTTTATGGGTGATTATTGCATGTGTTATTCAGAATATATATATGAGAAGTCTCAATGTTATTTCATCTTATCCAGGCGGCCAACAATAAACGCACCCAGCTTTTCATAACCAACAGCATTAGGATGTAATCCGTCTAAATAAAGTGACTCATCAATTTTGCCATCTTTCTTAATAAAAAGATTCCGTGCATCTGCATAGTTTACTTTCGTTTGTGTCGCTACGTTAGCCACCAGTTTATTCAACTGTACAATTCTTTCTTCCATATCCCGTCGTGGAAAAATACCCATTAAAAGTATACCGGCGTTGGGTTGTTTTATTTTTATCTCCTTAATTAAAAACTGTAATCCCGCTGCTATTTCATCGTTGGTGTTTAGCTGTAGATTGTTGGTGCCGATCATCAACACAATGTGTTTTGGAGAAATACCATCCAGTTCGCCATGATATATACGCCATAAAACATTTTCGATTCTATCCCATCCGAAGCCCATGTTAGTCGTCATCCGCAGAGAAAAATATTTTTCCCATGAGTCACTGCCGTTGTGTCTTGCTTCGGCGGGTGGACCTCCCCAAAAATGAGTGATGGAATTGCCTATTAAAATCAGCTTTGGCGGATGCAGTTTATTGTACTGCATTACCTGATTGTGTCTTGTTTCCCAATCGTACGTAGCAGCATCGCGACGTTGAGTAACCGGAATAGTAGTGGACAGAGGTCCTTCATCCTCTTTTAAAATAGTTTTTATTTCCTTCGAGTATGCGTCGGCGTAATGCATCATGCCGATATCGTTGGGATGCGTACCATCTACAGTTGATTCTATATCCTGGCTAATTGCCTCTTTGGACAACCGGAATATATTTTTTACCCCGGCGGCAACCAATGAATCGAAAGTTTGAATGAAGACTTTGTTGGTTGAAACGTATTCATTTTTACGCACGGGGTTTATATCTCCGTCGGTGTAGCCATCATGGTCTGCAAGAAGAATCGGAATGTATGGCTTCTTAATTTGCAATTCATTTATTGAAGAAACGATTCTTTTCTTTAATTCCCCGGTTGCATAATAATCGGGAGACGTTAGATTGGGCAGGCAATCCAACACATACATTTTTGCATCAATTTCTGATAACAGGTCAATCATTTCTTTTTCCAATCTTCCATTGCCTGAAAAGGCGAGGTTGATAACGGGCCTGTCTAATTTTCTTGCTAAAATATTCGTCCATGCAAGTCCGGGCCTTGAAGCACAACCGCCCTGTGCGATGGATGTTCCGTATACAACTATTGGTTTATCGGTGCGAACACGCAATGGTTTAAACATCGTCTCTTTCGGGACAGTTATTTCCATCCATTTTACTGAATTATATAAGGGGAGATATAAAGTATATTCCCGGTTTTTAACATGTTGGTCGTTCGGTAACAGATTTTTAAAATGATAAGTGATCGTGTCTCCGAATGAATATCTGCCCGCGGCCCAAAGCCAACCTCCATCAATTGTTTTCGAATACAAATCGATACCGCTTACGCCGGTGGCGGGCATGTGGGGCATTTGCAAAGATCCCGTTACCTGGTATTTTATTATGATTTCGCTTGCATTGGTTTGAAAGCGAATTTGCAGGCCGGCACTGTTCTTTGATAGATTCCAAACCGCTTCCCGTACTGATGTTTCAGCCCTTGCCGGCAAGCGATCATAAAAATCTTTTACTTCGTGTGGCCATGCCTGTCCTTCCAACACCTGCATGCTATCGTTCGCCGGGTTCCATGTTTTATATTCAATTGAATTTTGTGAAAAAGAAAATTGAAAACTTGTGATCATCGCAAGCAAAAGAGAGGCCTTTATCTTCATTGACAATTGTTTGGGATTATTTCTAACGAATAAAGAGAATTTATTTCCAGCACAAATTAATTTATTTATGTTTTTTCCAATTGATATTGGTGAATACAATTTGCGAATATCCGTCTCTTTCATACAAGACCCCGATTTCATTTTTATTTAGTTTCACAATATCGGAATATGCGGTGAAATCTTTTTTATTATTACCATCACTTTTATCAATTAAAATATTTTTCTTCCAGGTGATTCCCTCATCAAGACTAATGCGAAGCGTTAGGTGGTTCCTGTTCACGGTGTCTGCAGCATTTGAAAATGCAAGCACCTCTTTTCCGTTTATAGTGCCAATGTTCACTATGCTTCCTTCACACACCGGGTCGGGTAAATGTTTATCAAATGAAAAACTGCTCCATGTTTCACCGCCGTTATAACTCCTCGCAACTATTCTTGCCTTTACATTTCCCTGCTGATTTCTTGCATTTAATATTAAGCCGTTATTCGAAACTTCAGCGGCTGTTGACTCATTCCCGCCGGGTAAATTTACAGTTTCACTTAAATGAAATGTCTTGCCGTGGTCATCAGTATAATATCCGTGAGCAAAGTAATCTTCAAAATTTCTCTTCGGTTCTCCTTCAGAATGATTGGCCGCGACATAAATTCTTCCTTTGTATTTTCCGCTTAACAACTGAAGTGCGTGGCCCGGCGTATTTGCATTGCTTCTCCAGTCTTCCAGAAAATTATATGCGGGGTTTATAAGTGGTTGCTTAGGCCGGTGAACCTGTGTTGTAATATTCACAGGTTTGCTCCAGTTTTCACCTCCATCAACAGAAATTTTGTACCAAACTTCTCTTATTCCTTTTCCTCTCCTGATGTCTCCTTCGGGTTTGTTGCCAGTATTATAAAAAAGAAAGATTTTTCCTTTCGGGTACGCTGTGTCCGTTATATCTACCACCGGCGCCG
The DNA here is from genome assembly GCF_057362405.1 of Ginsengibacter sp. NCBI lineage: Bacteria > Pseudomonadati > Bacteroidota > Chitinophagia > Chitinophagales > Chitinophagaceae > Ginsengibacter > Ginsengibacter sp. The sequence goes on along the minus strand of NZ_JBMQQG010000009.1, from coordinate 751 downwards.
GGTTACCGGCTTGCAAGCTATCAATGTCTACAATCGTTCTTAAGAGTCCCCAAGTTTTGCCATGATCCCGGCTGCGTTTCATAACGATATCAATGTCGCCAAAGTCGCCGGAGCCATGCACACGGCCTTCGCAAAACGCAAGTAAGTCGTTGTTTGGTAGTTTGATGATAGCCGGAATGCGGTAACTTTTATGACCTTCTTTTCCTGAAACAAAAACAGGAATTTTTTGCTGTGCAGTTGCGGTAAGGAAAGAACCTGCCGCAAGTAACATCGATATCAATTTAATTTTCACTATAAAATAATTTAAAACTAATTGGAAATATTCTATGTCGGTCAATTTTGGCTGGAGTTCAGGAAAATTGTTTCCAGGTGGTCTCATTCTTAAATATCGCCCACTTAATCAAGAAATCAACCCGAATATTCAATTCTTATTTTTTTTCCGGGGAAATATAAAAATCTTTAAGGAGATTATTAAGACTCACTCCTTTGATGACTTTTTGGACCTCCTGGTAAATATTGTCTACAAACATTGTATAAAAATCCGCGTGAAGGGATTTTAAATTTTCAACACGATCTAAATCAAAAAGCATGAAATTTATTTTTACATTTTTTTTAGCAGGAATTACATGTATTGGATTCGCACAGTGGAGCGATACACACAACCAATTTTACGACAGTCTTCACATGTCAGTTTGTACACAAACAAAAGAGCAACTTGAAAACTTTGTCCTCCAAAGTTTTCCGGACAGTG
>NZ_JBMQQG010000008.1:0-11483 GCF_057362405.1 Ginsengibacter sp. | reverse complement strand
GTAGCCGGTAAATCATTAATAGTAAAATCGCCTTTGCCGTCCCCATAAAAAACTGCAGAGGCCAGTCTTTCTGCCATTATGGGTTTTACGGTATCAATCCATCCGTAAAAAACATCTTTCATGGGCACTCCGGCATAATCAGCATATAGCAAGTAATGCTTTTTCAAAAGAGGTAACGGCCTTTCCACTTCATCCTTTGCCAGGAACGGGTATTCTACACCGTTAGATGTGTACGACATTAGCTGGTTTACGTGACCGCTTCCATCATATACGCCAACATATAACCTAAGCGGTCCATCTTTACCACTCCAGAATTTGTTGTTGCATCCCCAATTGCCCGCCATTATATCAACATGACCGTCACCGTCTACATCATCTGCGTAAACGGTTTGCCACAGGCCAGTGGAATTGGGAACAACTGTTTTTTCAAATTTGCCATGATTATTTATAAAAATTGTCATGGGCATCCATTCGCCCGTAACAATTAAATCTTTCCAGCCGTCATTATTAACATCAGCAAAGGCAGCCGAAGTAACCATGCCAATATTTGAGAGTGTTATGGTACTTTCATTAGCAACAGTGAAGTTCCCTTTTCCATCATTCAGTAATAAAAACGAAGTTTGAGGAATGCCATACGCATGAGCGTCCGCAAGATTTCCCACAAACAGGTCCAAATCTCCATCATGGTCAACATCTGCTACGGTAACACAGGACTTGTTTTGAAGAATTTTGGGCAGAGAATTATCAGCTTTTTTAAAATTGCCCTTGCCATCATTAAAGTATAACCTGTCAAGCAGGTAACTGGTATTGCCTGTGTATTCATTACCACCACTTACAACGTATAGATCAGGGTAACCGTCTCCGTTAGCATCAAAGAATGTGGCATCAACATCTTCACAACCGGCGTCGATATTAAATACAGCTGTATCGGCTGTAATAAACGATCCGTTCTTTTGTTGAATCATCAAAGTTCCCGGTTGCCCTTTTGCACCACATGCATAAAAATCATCGAGCCCATCTCCATTTACGTCTGCCACTGCTACTTTTGGACCTCTCGTAGATTCTTCATGCGGTATCAGGTATTGTACATTAAAATCATCGAAATTATCTTCTTTATGTTTCCAGTTTACAGGAATCGAATCGCTGACATTCTTAAAGTAAACCGGCGCCGGCTTAAAAAATGATGGATAATCAAATATGCCGGAAGCATCCTTCTGGTAAAAGGTTAGCTGTTTATTGGCTTGTACATTTTTTACCAGCTGGAATTTTTGATTGGGCCAAACAACGAGTATACTATCAATAACGGAATTGGAATCTAAGCCAAAATGTAAGCGGGTATCTGATGAAGATTGAAAACCCCGTGTAAGCATTAATTGCTCATATTGCATTTTTCCATGTTGAAAAATGTATGCTTTGCATTCAACGCCAAATGTATTAAGGTCGTTTCCTTTGAAAGCAATGGAGATATAATTCTTCTTTGGCGCATTGTTCTTTAATATTAAAGCGGGTGCGTTTAAAGAATTTATTACCAGGTCAAGATTACCATCATTGTTTAAGTCTGCATAAGCAGCACCATTAAAATACCCTTTCATTTGGCCGGTTCCCCAATCATCACTCACATCTTTAAAAGACAATTTGCCATCTCCTTTGTATAAGAACGGATGAGAGCTTCCATCCGGCATTTTTTCCAATGCCATATCATCGTATTTATCTGAAGTGTTCAATTGCTTGTGTACATACAAGTTTGAAATAAAGTTTACGTAATCCATATCCACAGGGCGCTTCACAATACCACTTGAAATAAATAAGTCTTTGTTACCATCGTTATCAAAATCAGCGAAAAGAGGGCTCCAACTCCAATCAGTAGCCGAAACTCCGCTTAACAGAGACGTCTCACTGAAACTGGTTCCATTACCATTATTTCGCTGTAAACAATTCTTGGAATATTGATATTGGAACCCGTTGTTCATCAACTTTAATCTATAAATATCCGGATTTTCATCGCTGCCATAAGTCTTTAATACCTTTTCGTCCTGCGGGAGCATATCAACTGTTATTACATCTAACTGGCCATCATTATTATAATCGGCCATATCATTGCCCATGCTAAAGCGACTGTAGTGATCAAAGTATTTCGCACCACTTTCGGTAAAGGTTCCATCACCGTTATTTACATAGTAATAATCATTTTCATGAAAGTCGTTGCCTATATAAATATCATCCCAGCCATCGTTATTTAAATCGCCTATTGAAATACCTAATCCATAACCAAGACTGCTTTGGTAAATACCAGCCTTTGCGGTTACATCAGTAAATTTTTTTATTGGTGTATTCATATCATTGCGATAGAAGCGATCTCCGGCATATTGATCAAATTTTCTTCGATTGCTTGTGTCAACAATATTCTGGTTAGGCTGATGCGATTGATTTAGCATATAACAATCCAGATCACCATCATGATCATAGTCAAAAAAAGCCACTTGTGTAGTGAAGCCGGAGAAGTCCAATCCGTATTTCGCTGAGCTCTCTGTAAAGGTATTATTGCCGTTATTAATAAAAAGCATGTTATGACCTTTTAACCCATGATGATTGGCAACACAGCTGACATAAATATCCAGGAGTCCATCACCATTAATATCAACCATAGTTGAACCGCTGCACCAGTCTGCCGTTCCGGCAACTCCTGCCTTTTCTGTTATATCTTCAAATTCAAAATTGCCTTTGTTCAAATACAATTTATTATGTCCATAACTGTTAGCAGTAAAATATATATCGGGTAATCCATCGTTATTAATATCGCCAATGGAAACACCACCGCCATTGTAATAATATAAATAGTAGAGGATGCCAAAGAGATCACGTTTTTCCAGGTCGTTGGCGAAGTCAATTTTAGTAGTTGAGGCAGGTAAGCTTGTAAATAAATCTTTATGCCTGTTACAGGAAACGGAGACCAAAGTAAATAAGAGAAAACAAAAAATCGTAAGCCTTTTTGAAGGCATAATTCAGAAGTTTATTAGTAGTAATTTTATAGTGTAAATATACAGGTTATTTATGTGGCTCATGCAGCTTTTGGGGCTTACTAATATTAAGATTAGCTTGCAGTTTACATCGATAATCATATAAGTTTTCATGAACATATTTATAAGCACCAGGAGATCTTTAGTAGTTATATCCCTTATCATTTCCTGCTTTTTTATTTTGATTCAATGTATCAATAGTGGGGAAAAAAACATTAAGAAAGAAGTCAAGAGTGCAGCGGTGCCTGATGATAGAAAAGTGAACTTCAAACAGTTTGCCGGAGTTGTTACCTGCATGAAGTGCCACAAAGAAATTTATGAAGGTTTTGTCCATACGAATCATTTTCTGACTTCGCAACCAGCTGAAGAAAAATACATAAGAGGAAGTTTTGAAAAGGGAAAAAATGTATTTCCTTTTAACGATCACCTGTACGTGAGTATGGAAAAAAGGGATAGCGGCCTGTTCCAGGTTGCGTGGCAACGAGGTGTTGAAAAAATTGCGAAGCGTTTTGACATCGTTACTGGTTCCGGTGCAAAAGGACAAACCTATTTATCATGGTATAAGAATGAACTTTTTCAGCTGCCAATTTCTTTTTTTACTGCTGCGAACGAATGGGCTAATAGTCCCGGGTACGACCCCGGAAAAGTGGTGTATAACAGGCCGGTTACTTCCCGTTGCCTTGAATGCCATAGTACCTATTTTGATGTAATATCTCCTGCCGGAAAAGAACCAGAAGAATATGACCACAACCAAATTTTATATGGGGTGCAATGTGAAAAATGCCATGGCCCCGGCGAAAAACATGTTGCGTATGAAACCCAAAACCCTGCTGACAAGCAAGGTAAATACATTGTGAATCCTGCCATGCTTTCAAGGCAACAAAACCTTGATCTTTGCGCACTATGCCATGGAGGAAGACTTCAAAAAACAACACCTTCATTCGAGTTTACAGTTGGGGATACGTTATCCAATTATTTTACAAAGAACACCGCTGCGCCAACAACAAAAGAGATTGACGTGCATGGCAACCAATACGGATTATTAATTGAAAGTAAATGCTTCAGAAACAGCGCAACCATGACATGCACAACTTGCCACAATACTCATGAAAATGAAAGGGGTAAAACTGAACTATTTTCACAACGTTGCATGACCTGTCACAATAAAGAACATGGCACTTTTTGCAAAGTAAGTCAAATGTCTGTTTCATCAATCAAGTCTAATTGTGTTGACTGCCACATGCCCAAACAGCCATCCATGTCTGTGGCTCTCTTGCTGCCGGGGCATTTTGTGCCTACCGCTGCACTAATACATACTCACTTAATAAAGGTTTACCCGGAAGAGACGAAGAACTTTTTGCTTCAAAAGAAAATATCTAAAGGTTGATTAGGATAGATTTCACTGAAATTATTAACGTAAAAGGGTATAAGCCATTTCCCACACTCCTGATACTTTATTCATACTTCATCCATAGACCATCCATACATTGATTTTATTGATAGTCATTTAGCAAATCGAAAGTGATAGCCACAAATAAAAAAGTTGTGCAATTACTGCACAACCGTTTTATTATAAAATATCTAAATACTATTTATTGTTTACCATTATACAATGCCTGGACATCGGCAGGTGATAAAACACTACTATATAACCTGAACTGATCTAATTGGCCATCTAAGTTACCCATCCAGCCATTAGCACCCTGGGCTTCGGCACCCGGTCCGCCGATGGTAAATCCTGTACAATTTGAAAAATCGGCCTTGCCAATTCCAGGGTTGCCCACTTTATTCGTGTGGAAGAGAGTACCGTCAATGTATGCCAATAAGGTAGACGTTGTTTCGTCATAGGTAAATGCCAAATGATGCCACGATCCATTCAGTACATTGGGCATTCTATCGTCAGTTGCCGTATGTTTGGTGTATTCAATCCATTGATCATCGACATAGAATTTCGCCGCAGCCATAGCAGTAGTACTGGGATTGCCGGCATCTTCAAACTCCAAAAAGAGTTTCAAATTAGTCCAGCTGTACTTAGAACTATTTATAGCGAAAGCAAAATTAGTTCCGCTACCAGCAGCCTGGGGAGTCTTCTTAACCCAAAATGAAACCGTAAAACTAGTTGCTCTAGTAAAGTCATTGGGGCCGGGGTACTGAATGTAAGCTGTTGGTGAGCCCTGCCAGCAATTGCCTTCAATCCCTCCTGTTACAAAACTGCCGTCAGTGACTACGCCAAAATTTGCCCTGATGCTATCTACTGCTGCCATAGAGGGATTGGTATTAGCTCCATCAAAAGCCGCAAAAAATTTCAGAGGGCCACCGGGAGGGTTAGAATCTTTGGGATAATCTCCCAAAGCGGGCCGGGACAATTTGTCGCAACTACTTATTGCAAGAACCACAACGCCTGCAAGCATTGTGTTCTTAAATAATCTATAAATTAAATTCATATTTATATTTTTAATTTGTGAATCGTCTGTTTTGAAAGTCGATTTTATTGCAGCAATAAAATACGGCTAAATTAATAGTTTGGATTTTGAATAAGCACACCGCCCGATAGATCAATTGCAGGCTGCGGAATTGGATATAAGGCGTTTCTCGGCTGATATCCGAGTGTTCCCAGCACCGACTGCGCATCTCCCCAACGAACCAGGTCATTAAATCGGTAACCCTCCATCGCAAATTCCCATCTTCGTTCGTTTTTGATCGCTGTTCTCATTTGAGATTGACTAGCGTACGCAATGTGTGGCAACACTGAGCTATTTCCTCCTCTCGCCCGTGCTCTCACCATTTCAAGCATTGCTTCTGCCGTTGCACCATCACCCGTTTCATTTGATGCTTCAGCCAACATTAGGAGAACATCGGCGTAACGTAAAATTCTATGATTGATCCAATCTGCACCACCGGAATTTCCAATTTCACCGGTAAACGCCCGCATTTGAGGATCGGAATACACCTTCTTATTCCAATACTTCTGATCCAGTAAAGTGCCGGGATTATATGCTGGTAAAGTAGCTCCGTATCCACCGGCTGCGGGACCTCCATCATACTGGCCTGAATATAATATGGTAGCTGCTTTTCTTGGATCCGTGCTATCCCAGTCGGCTACTAATTTATCTGTTGGTGTATTCCAGCCCCAGCCAAGGTTCCAATCTACGCTTGCACCACCTTGCCTTACATTTTGGCTCGTTCCCCACTGCGTTCCATAGTAAGTTGCGCCTCCCTTGGTAATCCAACACTGTGCTTCAAGTATTGATTCAGGTCCGTTTTTACCATCACCATTTAAACCATCTTTCCAAATATCCACAAAATTTGAAGTGAGTTTGTATTGACCCGATGCTATGACCTGGTTGCACATTGCCACAACCTGTCCCCAATTCTTCCTTTGCAGGTAAGTCTGCGCCCACAATGTTTTGGCAGCACCGCTTGTTAAGCGGCCCGGATATATATTATTACCGGCAACTTCCCAGTTTAATGGTAAATATTGCGCAGCAACGTTTAAATCTGAATCAATCAGTGCGTAAATGTCGGCGGCTGGCGACTTGGGCTGTACACCTTTAGACGCATCGGTATAGTAATAATTAATCTTGGGAACATCACCATAAGCTTTTACCAATTCAAAATAAGAGTATGCCCTAAAGAAACACGCCTCTCCTACATTACGAAGGGAAGCCTCGTCTGTTACTTTCAATGAATCTGCAGTATACAATTCCTTATTCGCCTGGTTAATCATATAATAATGATCGTTCCAGTATGTATCTGTAGCCCAGTCATCCTTTGTATATTGAAAAGTCTCAAATTCGGCATTAATTTCTTTACCATCGGTCGCGCTGCTTCCCTTTTGCGCATCATCATCGCGAATACTGTTGAAATCGATCCAGGGCAAGGTAGAAAACCCTGCATAACCTCTCAAGATGCTATATAAATTAAAGCTTTGCGCTTCCAATGTTCCCTGGTGCAAATCGTCTAATGTAGCTGTCAATGGCTTTCTGTCCAAAAACTTTTTACAACTTAATGAAGAAAAAATTGCAGGCGTCATTATTAAAAGCGCCCAAATCATTTTTTTATTTTTCATATAAAACTGCATTTATTAAATTTAAAATGAAACACTTAAACCGAATGTTGTTATGACAGGGATGGCGCCGCCAGCGTTGTCGTAACCGAATGCCGTTGCATCGCCACCAAATTCAGCCGTATATCCGTAATTGTTTTTAAAAGTTTTAAGATTTTGAACGTTAGCATATAATCTTAAATTAGTAAGCTTCAGATGAGAAATAAGGCCGTGATCAAATGTATATCCCAATTGGATATTTCTAAACCTGAAATAACTTCCATCTTCGATGTTATAAGTTGAACCATTATAATTGAACCTGTCTGCCTGGCTAATAATGGGGTCCCAATTAGAAGTGCCAGGACCGGTCCAGCTATTGATTTTAAAAGCAGGATAATTAACTCTTTGGAATGGCGATTCCAAAGATCCCCATGTGCGGAATATTTGATTACCGTATACACCATTAAAATCAACACCCAAATTAAATCCTTTGTAAGTTAGATTTATAGATCCGCCGTATGTAAATTTTGGAGAAGGGTTACCAATAATCGTTCTATCGGCAGAGGTAATAAATCCATCTCCATTAACATCTTTAAATTTAAAATCTCCCGGTCTATAAGCGCCGATAGATGAAGCAGGTGGGGACTTTAATATATCTGAGTAGCTTTGATATAACCCCTCAACAACATATCCATAAAATGATCCGATGGGCTCACCTACTAAAGTTCTGCTTTCAGCACTTCCATTATTGAAAGATGCTCTGCTAATATACCCACCGGGTAAATCAGGTGACAGAGATAATACTTTATTTTTTATAAAGCTGATGTTACCGGCTACATTCACGCTGAAGTCTTTTGTTACACTTTGGTTCCAGGAAGCAGAAAATTCCTCTCCCCAGTTTTTAAGGCTACCCCCATTTTCTAACTGATCTTTTAGTCCCAGCGATCCAAGACTGATATAAGACATTAAATCTTTGGTGGTATTATTAAAATAGTCTGCCTCAAAGTGTAACCTGTTACTAAAGGCGTTTAATTCCAACCCTATATCGTGTGCGTGTACAGTTTCCCATTTTAAATTAGGATTTACCCTATAGGCTTCAGATGCGGCGTTGTAGATATTGGTCCCAAAAACGGCTGCTGACCCGGTACTTAAATTTGGATAGAAAGGATAGTAATTAGGGCTACCATCAGGAAGGTTTGGTACACTTTGATTGCCTAACACACCTATAGAACCTTTCAGCTTGAGGAAATCGATAGCTGCAACATTGGCCATAAATTTCTCCTTACTTATTTCCCAGGCACCGCCAACAGCCCAGAATTGCTGGTGTCTGTTTTTTGATGGTATCTGGGAAGATGCATCATCTCGTAATGAGGCATTGAAATAATATTTACCAGCATAATTATACAGTACTCTTCCGAGTGACGAAATGGTGGAATATTCTCCCTGGGCTGAAGAAGTAAGTGTTTGTGTAGGATCTACGAATCCGTTGGACATATACCAAAATCTTTTATCGTCAGGAATTGGCAGTGCATTTCCACTACTGTAAGGTTTTGCAGTACCGTATGTATTGAAATTCCCAAAATAGTAAGTAGTAAAACCTGCAGTTGCGGTCACATTATGCTGGCCAAAACTCTTCTTAAAATTCAAGATATGATCCTGCTGAAATTTTCTCCAAACGGAGTTAGTCTGAGACACCTGCGTTTTAGAACTATACAAATAAGGTGTATTGCTTAAAGGATTGTATGCGTAATATAGTGGCGAATATTGACGATCATCAACATTACTGATATCAGCGTAAAGCGTTGTTCTAAAATTAAAATATTTTAGAAAAGTTATGTCCGCATAAACACTTCCTACCGTTCTGTACTCAATTTTAATTCTTTTATTCCAGGTATTCTCCAGTTCCAAAACAGGATTCACAACTCCTGAATTTTGTAGCGCTACGTCCAGGCCGGAATAGATGTTTTCCGTGATACTATCGGTTCCATAAGGATTCTGCACTAAAAAAGGTTTAGTGGTTGCCGATACCTGCGGCATTGCTTTTCTCGCTTCATCGAGTATTCCTGTTGCATCATAAGGATCGTGTTGCCTTTGGGCGTTTAATGTCACACCAATTTTTATGGCCTTATTCAATTTCACTTCATCCGTGAGGGATAATAACAATCTTTCCAACTGTTCATGTCTTATAATTCCCTGGTCTGAAGAATATCCCAATCCCAGATTGAATTTATTCTTATCGGTACCTGATGAAATGGATAAGTTATTTGTATTAAATGCGCCCGTACGGGTTACTGCGTTTATCCAATCGGTGTTGGCGGTTAACGCAGAATAGTCAGGGGTGGTGACGCCATTGTTGGCATTTTCCTCATCAAACAGTGTTTTAAATTGCGCCGCATCTGCCATCTTAATTTTATCAACTAATTGCTTGAAACCATAGGAAGAATTAAAATTTACTATCGTTTTTCCAGCAGCCGCTTTTTTAGTAGTAATTGCTATTACACCAGTTGCGCCTTTAACTCCAAATATTGCCAAAGAGGAAGGATCTTTTAGAATTTCGATGGATTCTATATCATTCGGATTAATATAATCGATGTTATCTTCGAAGATACCGTCAACAACATACAAAGGGTGAACCTGCCCGATACTAACGGTACCACGTATGCGAATATCAGGAGCCTGCCCCGGTGTTCCATTATTTACAACAGACAAACCTGCCACTCTTCCCTGCAAAGAAGCCACCGGATTCACATTTGGCTTATCTGCCACCTCCTTCCCGGACACTTTTACAATGGAACCTGTCAAGTCTCTCTTGCTAGCAGTTCCATAACCAATTACAACAACCTGTTCCAGTTCTTTTGCTGCTGACGCACTTAAAGTAACGTCAATGCTTGACCGACCAGCTAATGCAATAGTTTGCGTCTCATAGCCAAGTGATGAGATCACTAATGATGCATTTGGTTTGGTAACGCTCAACGAAAAGTTACCGGAAGCATCCGTAGCTGTACCGGTTTTACTTCCTTTTTCCTGCACGGTAACACCAACTATCGGACTCCCGTCGCTACCGATGACTTTACCTGTTATTGTTTTGGCCTGTGCGAAAACAAAAGAAGGAACTAAAAAAGCTAAAAGAAACAGGAAGGGGAAAAAACAGCGTACAATTCTTTTACCCTGAAAATAGGTTTTGATACTCATAGTTTGCAATCAATAAAGTGGTTAAAAATTTTTTCTCGTAATCATACTGAAGAGCTCAATATGTATAAAGGACACATAAAAGTATGATTTAGATGCATACAACTAACATTTTGTTAAAAAAATATTTTTTTATCTAAAGGCAATGTTATTTTATCTGTGCGAAAAAAGAGGAACCTTAACCTTACTGCCAACCGTGAATATAGTAGCAATAAGCAGCCCGACTAAATGCAGGAGGGATGAGATGATTCATTTAATGCCTTTGCGAAATAAAATCCACTAAACCCAGACTTTATTGACAAGAAATGATTCTAACTTAATATGAAATAGTCTTGCAATCCTAATTAAATACCACGGTCCTGGATTTCCCTGAATTATTGGTAATGACCGCGCTTTTCATTTCGGGACTAACAATTAAAAACCTTGCCGATTGCGATAAAAAGGATGACCCATAATAAAACTCCTGCTTTTGGATACTGCCGTTTTTAAAAGAAATTATGGCGCTGATATCATCGGGAAGTAAGGCAATATGTTCCACCTTTCTTCTCAGCTTAAATACTTTCAGTGCATCTTTATTTTGACTGGCTGCCAGGACCAGGTCACCTTTATTATCCAATAATTTAACCAGGGCTTTGCCATTCCCAGGGATATAAATTCCGCTTTGCAAAATAGACATTGGTTTAAAATTTCCTTTTCCATCGCCCTTCAACAACAAGCCATTTAATGCGTCATAACGTCCGTTGGAAACTTCGGTTCCATAATCGTTCCCATTTATAACCACATCCAGGTTTCCATCGCCATCCACATCTTCCACCACAATTCCATTCAATGATGACACCTGCGCTTCTTTAGGTAAAGGGATAACTGTGAATTTCCCATTACCATCATTTCTAAGATAAGATGACTGAAGATAATTGGCAGTCAGCCGCAACGCATTCTTTCTTTGTTCAGGAGATAAAATATCATCCATTGTTGCCGTTGCAAAAGATTTATAATCGGGAAACTTTTTCTTTAAAGAAATCAACTGGGCCATCATATCATCCCTGCTAAAGAGCGGGAACTCTTTTTCTAAACCCTCCTTATCCGGGAAATAAACAGAGGTGATAGCATCATATGTTCCGTTATGATCAAAATCGCCCGCAGTTATATGAACCGGCATAGAATCGCTCGCCTGCATGATGGAATTCAGCCCAAGGTTACCAACAATATAATCCATGCGGCCGGTGTGCCGG
>NZ_JBMQQG010000007.1:0-7794 GCF_057362405.1 Ginsengibacter sp. | reverse complement strand
AGGTATGGATAACAGTTAGTTATGTCATTAATCCTCTTTGGTCACGAAGGCTTTGAGTACAATATCATCCGGGAGAACAGCTTTTTTTCTGAAATTTTTGTTTACTGTTTAATTCACCATATTTATAGCGGCAACTGAATCATCAATTTTTACTTCTTCCCCTTCTATGATCAGTATCAATTATAATATCCTCCAAAAGTGACTCCCGCAAAAATCATTATTTCAAAATAAAATGCAACCGTTTACATTTCTTTAAAATAATTCCTCTAAATTAGCCTATTCATAGTTGTACATTAACAGTGAATTCTAACAAAATAATTTGCTTTTAAACCTCATTACGATTGGGCAGTATTTTCATTCAAACCAAATACGGAAAGCTTTCTTTGGAAGACCTTCAAAAACATGCTGTTGAAAAGAGTGGATTTAGGAATATAAGTGGTGAGGAGGAATATTATGAAAATATAGTTAAAAGTTTTATCTGATAATCTACTAAACCAAATCAATGTCACTAGTAAACGCTTCTTCAGGCACAGCTTCTGCCAGTTTTCAAAAAGGAAATCCCAGGTACATACTCCTGCTAACGTTAGTGGCTACACTTGGAGGTTTATTATTTGGCTACGATACAGCCGTAGTAAACGGGGCTGAAAAATCATTGGTTACTTTTTATATTCAAAACATCACCAACCCGGCACATTACGATTACGCGGTATCCATGATTACCGAATACAGGATATTAATGGTCGTGGTTCTTTTTGCTATATTTCTTATTATCTCCGGGCAAATTATACGGCTGATCGGCATAAAAAAGGGCGGCATTACCGGCCTGGTCATACTTGCTTTTCTTTCCTGGTGGGCTGTAGGATTTATTGGCAATGCGGTTCCGGTTGATGCCGCAGCGTTACAGGATAATGCTGACGTAATTAAAGGCTTTCTAATTGCCAGCGCATTGATAGGCTGCGTTCTTGGTGGCGCCTCTGCAGGTTTTATTTCAAAATCACTCGGAAGAAAAAATGGATTGATGATTGCTGCTATTGCATTTTTATTGTCAGCAATCGGGGCCTGGCGGCCCGAGTTATTCAATATTTTTGGTGTGCAGGATGCATACTCATTTGTTATTTATCGTATTCTTGGAGGTATAGGAGTCGGTATCGCCTCGATGATCTCCCCAATGTATATCGCTGAAATTGCGCCGGCTAATGTGAGAGGGAAGTTAGTTTCCTTCAATCAATTTGCCATCATCTTTGGTATGCTGCTTATTTACTTTATCAATTATTTTATTGCACAACAGGGGAACGAACAATGGTTGATTACGGAAGGCTGGCGATGGATGTTTTTTTCAGGAGCTATACCGGCGGCAATTTTCTTTATTCTTTTATTCTTTGTGCCCGAAACTCCACGCTACCTTGTTATGAAAGGACATGATGAAAAAGCGCTGAAAGTGTTAAACAAAATTTCGGGAAGTAATAATGCATCGAGAATATTGGAAGAAATAAAATCTACCACCCATGAAAAAAATGTTCCCTGGCTGTCTTATGGTTTCTTCATAATTTTTGTTGGCATCATGCTTTCAGTATTCCAGCAGTTTGTTGGCATCAATGTGGTTTTATATTATGCAAGCAACATCTTCCGCAATATGGGTTCGAGTACTGATTCCTCTTTATTGCAAACAATTATTGTAGGAATTGTGAACCTGCTCTTCACCGTACTGGCTATTTTTACTGTTGACAAATTTGGAAGAAAACCTTTGATGATTATCGGTTCAATTGGAATGGCGGTAAGTATGATCGCATTGGGTTTTGCCTTTTATTTTAACCAATTGGGAATTGTGGCGCTAATATTTATGCTGGTTTATACAGCTGCATTCGCTATGAGCTGGGGACCGGTTTGCTGGGTTTTATTAGCTGAAATATTTCCTAATAGTATCCGGAGTGCTTTGTCAATTGCCGTTGCTGCACAATGGATCGCCAACTGGGTTGTGTCGCTTACCTTTCCTGTAATGAATGACAATGTTTGGCTCACAGCAAAATTTCATCATGGTTTTTCATATTGGATTTACGGCATCATGGGAATTTTATCCGCCATCTTTATGTGGAAACTGGTTCCTGAAACAAAAGGAAAAACATTGGAAGAAATTGAGCATCTCTGGAAGAAAAAACCAAAGCAAACAGTAGAAGATGCGTTGCTTACTAATACCGAGTTTTAATTAACCTATTTTAGAATATATCTAAAACCAACCTGATGAAAAGAATAATTATCGTATTTACTGCTATTTTTTTATGTTCTAACAACCAGGGTTACTCGCAGATTTATCCGTTTCAAAATACTTCGCTACCAATTAGCGTAAGAGTGAATGACCTGGTTTCACGATTAACACTCGAAGAAAAAGTGAGCCAGATGCTTAACTCAACTCCTGCCATTGAACGTTTGGGTATCCCGCCATACGATTGGTGGAATGAATGCCTCCATGGTGTTGCGAGAACTAAGTATAACACTACATCTTACCCGCAGGCAATCGGGATGGCGGCAACGTTTGATGTAAACTCCATGAAAATAATGGGTGATTACACTTCAGATGAAGGGCGGGCGATTCATAATGAAAGTCTTCGCAAAAAGGATTATAGCAGGTACACAGGTTTAACCTATTGGACACCGAATATTAATATTTTTCGTGATCCAAGATGGGGACGGGGACAGGAAACCTATGGCGAGGATCCTTTCCTGACGGCCAATATAGCAAAAGCATTTGTAGCAGGTTTACAGGGGAATGACCCCAGGTATTTGAAAGCTGCTGCGTGTGCCAAGCATTATGCAATTCACAGCGGGCCGGAGTCTTCGCGGCATACATTTGATGTGAACGTTAGTAATCACGATCTCTGGGATACTTACTTACCGGCATTTAAACAACTGGTGGTTGATTCAAAAGTGGCAGGCGTAATGTGCGCTTACAATGCTTATGCAGGACAACCCTGCTGTGGCAATGATAAACTGATGGTTGATATTTTAAGAAATCAATGGCATTTTACAGGTTATGTTACATCCGATTGCGGCGCTATTGATGATTTTTATAAAACGCATAAGATGTTTCCTGATGCAGAAAGTTCCGCTACAGATGCGGTACTTCATGGAACTGATGTAGAATGCGGTAATCATACTTATAAAACGTTAATAGATGCTGTAAAAAATGGCAAACTAACTGAGAAAGATTTGGACGTTTCTTTAAAGAGATTATTTACGATTCGTTTCCGGTTAGGAATGTTTGATCCCGTTAGTATGGTTAAGTATGCACAAATTCCTATTACAAATTTGGAAAGTGAGCCCCATAAACAGCATGCATTAAAAATGGCAAACGAGGCCATCGTATTACTTCGCAACGCAAATAGCACATTGCCGCTTAGTAAGAATATTAA
The DNA here is from genome assembly GCF_057362405.1 of Ginsengibacter sp. NCBI lineage: Bacteria > Pseudomonadati > Bacteroidota > Chitinophagia > Chitinophagales > Chitinophagaceae > Ginsengibacter > Ginsengibacter sp. The sequence continues at coordinate 4,387 of NZ_JBMQQG010000007.1, read as the reverse complement.
ACACATTGCAGTGCTTGGTCCCAATGCTGATAATGCCAATACACAACTGGGAAATTATAACGGAAAGCCATCTGTGGTTACTACTGTTTTGCAGGGAATAAAAGAAAAATTAAAGAACGGGGATATCTTTTATTCAAAGGCTACTGATTTTGTTTCAACCGAACCCGAGGATTTTTCAAAATTAATTGACAGTATTAAAGATGCCGACGTAATTATTTATGTTGGTGGCATATCACCAAGGCTTGAGGGTGAAGAAATGAAAGTCACAACACCGGGATTTAGCGGCGGCGATCGTACAACTATTGCATTACCAACTGTACAAACAAATTTTATGAAAGCGCTCAAAGCTACCGGCAAACCAATTGTTTTTGTCATGATGACCGGAAGCGCCGTCTCGATTCCATGGGAAGAGGAAAACATTCCGGGCATTATCAATGCATGGTATGGGGGCCAGGCTGCAGGAACGGCTGTTGCGGATGTTTTGTTTGGAGATTACAATCCCGCGGGGCGTTTGCCGGTAACATTTTATAAGGGCGATGCTGATCTACCGCCTTTTGATGATTATTCTATGCAAAACAGAACCTACCGTTATTTTAAAGGAGTTCCATTGTATCCATTTGGTTTTGGATTGAGCTATACAAAATTCGCCTATAACGATCTAAAATTATCAAAGAAAAAAATCAGTAAAAATGAAGCAGTAACCGCTGAAGTAACGGTTACGAATAGTGGTAAAATGGGAGGTGATGAGGTAGTGCAGTTGTATATTACCCATTTGACAGGGGGGGCAGACATTCCGCTGTATTCTTTAAAAGGGTTCAGACGAATCCACATTGCCGCCGGCGCCTCTGAAAAAGTAAGTTTCAATATTTCACCGGATATGTTGGAATTGGTAAATGAAAGCGGAGAAAGCGTTTTTGATTCTGGTGATATTAAAATCAGTATCGCTGGTTCTTTGCCTTCAGAAAGGAGTGCGGAACTTGGCGCCGCTAAACCAGCACAGGCAATTCTTGGTGTAAAATAAATTCATCTATTAATTAACTAATAAAAAATAATAATGCTCCTTCTAGGTATCGATATCGGCACTTCATTTATTAAAGTTTCAGTTGTGGATGCAACGACCCAACAATGCGTAGCAACAGCGCAGTATCCTGAAACAGAGAATGCTATCACCTCTTTGCATTCGGGATGGGCAGAACAATCCCCCGTGATGTGGTGGAACCAAACGGTACTGGCTATACGAAGTTTAAACGGCTCTAAAAAGTTTAATCCAAAAGAAATAGCAGCTATCGGCATATCCTATCAAATGCACGGACTTGTGGTTGTTGATAAAAATAAAAATGTGATAAGAGATAGCATTATCTGGTGCGATAGCAGGGCTGTTGAGACAGGTGAAAAAGCGTTTAATGCCATCGGTGAAGCAATCTGCTCCTCCTGCCTTTTGAATTCGCCCGGAAATTTTACTGCATCAAAGTTAGGTTGGGTAAAAAATAATGAACCCGATGTTTACAATAAGATTGATAAGATTATGCTGCCTGGAGATTTTATCGCAATGAAGTTAACCGGTCAAATCACTACTTCTGCATCTGCTTTATCAGAAGGAATTTTGTATGATTTTAAAAAGAATGATATTTCTTCAGATGTGATGAATTACTTTGGATTTGATAATTCTTTAATACCCGAAGTACAACCTTTATTTTCCTCTCATGGAAGATTATTGCCGGAAGTTGCCCGGGAACTTTCTTTAAACGAAAATACCACCGTTACTTATAAAGCAGGCGATCAACCCAATAATGCATTGTCGTTAAATGTACTTAAGCCGGGAGAAGTTGCTGCTACTGCCGGAACTTCCGGAGTTATTTATGCAGTCACAGATCAGTTGTTCAGTGATAAATATTCAAGAGTGAATGCCTTTGCACACGTGAACCATACGGCGAAGGATAGACGCTTAGGAGTGTTACTTTGTATTAACGGAACAGGGATTATGAATAGTTGGATAAAGAAAATGTGCGGCGATGGTTTAAGCTATAAAGAAATGGATGCCATGTGTGAGAACATTTTACCCGGAAGTGATGGATTATTTGTTCTTCCTTTTGGAAACGGTTCAGAGCGTATGCTACAGAATAAAATAGTCGGCGCCCATGTCGAAAACATAGACTTGAACAAACATACCAAAGCACATATTTTTCGTGCAGCCCAGGAAGGAATAGCATTTGCGTTTCGTTATGGTTTAGATATTATGCGGGAAAATAATTTATATCCAACGATTATTCGTGCGGGTAAATCCAATTTATTTTTAAGCGATGTTTTTGTACAATCATTTGTAAATGCAACGGGTGTGCCTGTTGAGTTATATAGTAACGACGGAAGCGTAGGAGCCGCATTGGGTGCAGGTGTAGGAGCAGGTATCTATAAAAATTTTGATGAGGCTTTCAGTCAATTTAAACCATTGAAAAAAGTTGAACCTACAGACACAAAATTATACGATGAACTGTATGTTAACTGGAAAAGGTTATTGGAAATTCATCTTGTGAAATAAATTAAATCCTAAACATTTTCTCTGCATTTTTTGTTGTACGCTCTGCAACTTCTTCAACGGAAATGTTTTTTATTTCAGCGATCTTCTGGGCTACGTATTTTAAATAGCTGCTCTCATTTCTTTTACCCCGGAAAGGAACAGGCGTTAAATAAGGAGCATCTGTTTCTAATACGATATAATCAAGATCTATATCCTTTACAACTTCTGCCAGTCCTGAATTTTTATAAGTAACGACACCGCCGATTCCCAGGAAAAAATTTTGATTAATTATATCTTGTGCATTTTGATGAGTACCTCCAAAACAGTGAAATATTCCGTTTAGGCCTTTTCCTTTATAAGAAGTAATTACATCTATTGTTTCCTGCATGGCATCTCGTGTATGTAACACTAACGGTATGTTGTATTGCAGTGCCCATTTCGCTTGTGTATTAAGACTTTCATATTGCTCCTTCACAAAGGTTTTGTCCCAATAAAAATCAAGCCCGGTTTCTCCAATAGCCGCGAAATTTCTTTCCTTCAACAATTTTTCGACTATTCTTAATTCATCTTTATAATTTTCTTTTACAGAACACGGATGCAATCCTGCCATTGCAAAACATTTGTTCGGGAATTTTTTTTCGAGAGCAAACATGGCTCCTGCTTCAGAGCTGTCAATGGCAGGAAGAAAAAATTTATTTACGCCTTCGTTTTCGGCTCGTTCTATTACTTGCTGAATATCTGTGGAGAATTCTTTTAAATATAAGTGAGTATGTGTATCTACAAGATTCATGATGCAAAGAAAAATTAAAAACATTTAACGTCTTATTAAACTTGCTCACGCAACCGGCGTCACAGGTGTGTTTAAAAAATATTCATCTTAATCTCATCTTTTATGAAACAAGTAAATCAGATTTCAAAATTGGCATTCCTGTTGGCCGTCTCAGGTATCGTTACATTTTCTTCCTGCAAAAAAGATAACACAATCAGCCAACCAACAGATACGCCTGCTGTAACAGCATCATTAGATGCATCTCAAAGTGATGCAATTGCTGAAACACAATTCGATGATGTGTTCAATATAACAATGGGCGTTCAATCATCAGATGCAGGAGAAGACATTGGCATCGGAGCCGGTGTTGACGTTATTTATAACAATACTACCAATCCGGATGGAACTCCAACCGGTACGCCGGATTCTATTTCCTCACGTTGTTTTACGGTAACCGTTATTCCGCACATTTTACATCAGTTTCCGAAAACAGTAACTATTGATTTTGGTACTACTGGGTGCCTCGGAAAAGATGGAAAGTTGCGCAAGGGGAAAATCGTAACTATCTATACAGGACCCATGTTCGTTCCCGGAAGTACAACCTCAACAACATTTGTAGATTACTCGGTTGATAGTTTTAAAATTGAAGGAACACATATAGTAGAAAATACCAGTTCCTCAAATCAAAAACAATGGACCGCTAAAGTTATTAATGGAAAAATTACCAACACAAACAATGGAAGTTGGCGAGCCTGGAACAGCGCAAGAATCCATACTCAAGTTGAGGGGAATGGTACACCACTTTACCCATTAGATGACGAATTTGAAATAACCGGCAATTCCTATGGTTCCAACTCAAACGGCAATACATGGACTGCGGAAATTGTTTCTCCTTTAATAAAAAAATTCACATGTCCCTGGAGAGCAAAAGGGACCGTAAATATCACGAGAGATACAACTATGGCGGTTCTTGATTATGGCGACGGAACCTGTGATAATAAAGCTATTATTACCATAAATGGAGTCAGCCACATTATTACCTTGCACAAGTAAAAATTGTTGTTGATTTGTTAAAAATATTTAATTAACTTCACCCTAGTTTT
>NZ_JBMQQG010000006.1:0-5130 GCF_057362405.1 Ginsengibacter sp. | reverse complement strand
CTGCTATTTCAATTGCACAATTGCCACTTCAAATGGTGTAAGCGCAATTGAACCAGCTGTTACCTGGAATTGCCCCGGTTCATTTTCACCTGTGTGAGTATCCACAAATTGAGCAGTTGCGTCTTTTGTTTCGGGCGGTAAATTAATTTTCGCTTCTTCGTTTCGCGGATTAATCAATAGTAGTCGTTTTCCGTTTGCTGTTATAAAAGCCTGGCAAGTAACATAACTGTTACGAATAGACGTATTAACCAGTCTATCACCGGGGCCAAAATTGCTTGTTAGCAATTTCAATATCCAATAGAGGGCATTCGTCTTTCCATTTGTCCAATCCATCATGCTTACGGCAGGAAACTGGCTTGGATAGCCAACTAATTGAGATTCGCCGGCAACGTCAATTCCCATTTTATTCAACCCGAGAAAAACATAAGCATACATGGCACCTGATAAATTCCAGTAGTCAGCGGGTATATCATTACCGGTACCGGAACCGATAATAGTTCCTATTTCGTTAATGGTGGTAATGGTTTTAGGTGAAAGCCTCTTCCGGATATTTTCAATATATCGCACTTTATCAAGGAATGCATTTGCTTTTTCAAAGAAAGTGTATTGATAGGCATCTATCTTCTGATCATGAAAAGAAGGCGTACCATAGAAGTGATAGGATATACCATCTAACGGAACACCTGGCTTATGATTTTTCTTGTTTAAAAAATATTCGAACAACTCAGGATTGTTGTTGAACGCAACAGATATACCAATAAATTTTGTTTTGGGCGAGATTTTCTTTAGCCGCGTAACAATTGCGTCATACATTTTCGTATATAGCTGCGGGGAAATATTATGTTCGAGGTCCGGCTCATTGAGAACTTCCCAATAGGGTATATTATAATGATGATTTGATTTATGAAATACGCCCAATTCATCGGTGAAGCCACCTTTGGTGTACCAACTGAATAACCTTGCATAGTAGCCTGCAACTTCCTGCATCGTTGTATCTCTAAGGGCAACGCCCTGGCTATAGTCCCAGCAAACGACGTAAGGGTCATCAGGATATTTTACGTCTGCGCCTGTCTTCCACATCCACTCCGGCGTAGTGCTGAAGTTGATAACTACAGAATGTCCTTCAGTAGCCTCCATAAAATCATGCATCGTGCTATCAAGGAAAGTAAAGTCCCAAAAAGTTTTTTCTTTTGTCGGTGGTTTCAATTCAGCTACTGCCATTTTTGGATAAGGAAACCACGGGACATAACGCACATAATCCGCGCCTAATTCCTTTAAAGCACGGAAAGTTGCATCATGAATAGGAGAATTTTTGCGAAGCATCGGGTTCTCTACCACCTGCAGCGTTGGAGTAGTTCTGGAAATAGATTGTGTTTTGTTCCAATCAATAGTGACAGAATTGTCCTGTGCATAGAGTGTGGTGTTCAGAAAAAAAATTATCACACCAGAAGTGAAAGTTTGCAACACGATTGCGATTATTTTTTTGATCATCTGGTTATATTTCATTGATTAATTTATGTTATTTATAATCTCATCCTTTCTCTTACACAGTCCGTATTTCCAGCTAAGGTCACAGGAACGATCAGGTTATTTTTTCCTTTTCATAGAGATTTTTGCCATCTTGTTATATTCCAATGCAAGATTGATTCACTACGCTAATTTCCTTTCCCGTTCAAAGCGAGTCAAAGCAACTATTTAGCGTACTCTATCTGCTAATTTTTCATTAAGTGGCGTATCAATTTATATTTTAATGTCGTGAATATTATTTCGAAATTAAGAATTAACTTACTGTAATCGGGTGGAGTAGGTAAATTCCTTTATTTGCTCTAACCGTTAGTTAGTTTTGGTACGGCCGCGGTTTCTACCGTGGCCTTTTTATTTGAAGGCTCTTCGAATCGATGCTGCGTGCGGATGGTTCAGTAGCCGGGCAACCGCCCAGTAACCCGAAGGGAATCAGTTTTCTCATAGTACATTTTTTAAAAAATGGGCTATGAAAAAGGCCGCGACCTGTAACCATTTTAACAGTTTATGATATGATGGAACCCGGGAGCACAAAAGGGGAGCCTTTGTAAATGGTTTTGCAGCTAAGCAAACACAAACAACCCGAAGGGAGTGAGGAAATGAAAATAAGTAAACCTTTATTGACAGTGGAGAATAGTAACTATAAAATGCGTTCTTTACCAAATAGCATATCTAATAAGACGTTGGATGGTTTAATACTGTTGACGGTGATTCCCGGCTACAAAGCCAATGCTAAGAACACCAACAACCGTACGTCTTTCGATATTCATGCTGTTTCTAATTCTTAAAAAGAAGGCAAACGATGGAAAAAAATTACCAGCATAATAAATAATTGGCTAAAGCCATTGCCGTAAATTGTATTTTCATAGCCCATGGTTTACACCGTTGGTGATTAATTTTGAAAGCGTAAACAATTAACCGCATTCTCCCTGCTTGTGATTAATATTAAAAAAATGATGAAAAAGACGATCCTAATACTAACATTGATAACAGCGATTGGCAGTCATATGACGGCACAAACTGTCTCACGAAATATCAGAACGAATGAGTACCGGCAACTCCAGCAAAACCTAGGCAAAGGTTGGAATACCTGGTATAACAACAGCGTTATGTCGCATGTGCTTTTGCCAGAAGGTTTTTCCATCAATTTATGTATTGCGAATCCTGGCAACGGTACTTATTTAAAAGAGGTATTTAAAGCTTCCAAATTTTACAAAAGGCCAGAACAAGTTACCCTCGGACTGCGTGCGGATGATGGCGCTTACACGAGCCTTGAACTCACTTACCAGGATGACATATTTGATGTGCAAAGCGCTACTGATGGGATCGATGATGTCATACTTGTTACTCCAAAAGAGCCGTCAAAAAAAGAACTGGCTATTGAAGCAGGATTACTTTGGGGCCGGGCTGGCGTTATCGGCAAGAAGGAAAATACAATTACGGCACAATTTCCCAACCGTAACATTTCAGTAGGAACAACGGGTGAGTCGGTTAAAGATGCGTACATCAATAGCACCGCCCCCGTTATTATTGTTTCACTCGCCAATGAAGTAGCTATTTACACCGGGAAAACCAGAACGTTAAATGAAATTAAAAATATTATAGCTAAGAAAAGAGTTGAGCAGGAAGCAAGAGTAAGTCGTTACGGTGATTTATCAGAACCTTTTAAAGCGATGCAAACCATTCTTGCCTGGAACACCATTTACGACGCACCCAATCATCGTGTAATCTCCCCCGTTAGCAGGAACTGGAGCCATGGGTGGGGAGGATTTGTTTTGTTTGACTGGGATACTTATTTCGCCAGTTACATGCTGTCTCTTTTTGATAAGAATCTCGCCTACGCCAATGCTATTGAAATTACAAAAGCAATTACACCGGCGGGTTTTATTCCTAATTTCCAGGCGCCGTTCGGTTATTCATCCTGGGATCGGTCTCAGCCACCAATCGGAAGCACGGTCATTCTTGCCATATATAACCGCTACCGGGAGAAATGGTTTTTGCAGGAAGTGTACAACGAACTGCTTGCCTGGAATCGTTGGTGGCCCGGGCACCGCGACGTAAATGGTTACCTGGCGTGGGGTTCAGACGATGTGCCCAAAAACGAATATCATCCTGATAACAGTATCAATACCATGCAGGGAGCCAAATACGAATCGGGGCTTGATAATTCTCCTATGTATGATGATGTTCCATTTAATAAAAAGACAGGCACGATGGAATATGCAGACGTTGGGCTGATGAGCGAGTATGTAATGGACTGTAATTCCCTCGCTGCAATCGCTGATATCCTGGACAAAAAAGAAGATGCAAAAGAAATTAAGGAACGATCAATGAAGTATGGCGAAAAGCTGCAAACACTTTGGGATGACAGCACTGGAATATTCCTGAATAAACGCCTGGATAATGGTGCAAAATCATACCGCTTGTCGCCGACTAATTTTTATCCCATGATGGCAAAAGTGTGTACACAAAAACAGGCAGAGACGATGATGAAAAAACATTACTTCAATCCTGCTGAATTTTATGGCGAGTTTGTAATGCCTTCTATTGCACGCAAGGATTCTGCATTTAAAGACAACGATTATTGGAGGGGACGCATCTGGGCGCCTATGAATTTTTTAGTGTACCTCGGCATGCAGCATTATGATGTACCGTTAGCAAGGAAGGACCTCATCGACAAATCAAAGGCACTGCTTATGAAATCCTGGCAAGAAGATGGCTCCATTTACGAAAATTACAATGGAACAACCGGGCAGGGCGATGATGTTAACAGTGCAGACGGATTCTACCATTGGGGCGCTCTGCTCGCATTTATGTCTTTCATAGAAAAGGGTTACTTAGAGCCAGTACATAAATAAAAACCGTCGTTCAGAAGATTGCGGTATAACTAACGGTAACGGCTATTCTAACAAGTATCGTTAATGCAGATCGTGTCATGTAACATTTATTATGTCATTATTAATGGTCCCGCAAAGCCACCAGGAATAATACTTTGTGGTCTTAGTGTCTTTGTGGGATAACCGTCAATTTAAAGTTGAAACAACCCCGGTCAATTTTAACTATCACGTAGATCCATAACAGGCTGCCCCTCACAGAAAATATTACTCATTCCTTTATTTTGAATTAATAAACAAATTTTTTTTACATCCCGCTCCACTTACTTTTGCGCCATAAACAAATAAACCTATGGAGCTGAAATATTCTCAATATATAGCTGCTGAACTCAATATAACTTTAAAGCAGGTCAGCAATATTTACGACTTACATGCAGCAGGATCCACCATCCCATTTATAGCCCGATACCGCAAAGAAGCCACTGGCAATCTTGACGAAGTGGTGATAGGAAACATAATTACCAGGATCAATTATTTTAATGAACTGGAAAAAAGAAAGGAAACGATCCTGAAAACAATTGATGAAGCCGGCAAACTTACACCCGAACTGAGCAAGCGAATTGAAGACTGTGTGTCAGCCACTGAACTGGAAGATATTTATTTGCCATATAAACCCAAACGTAAAACAAGGGCTACGCAGGCTGTCGAAAAAGGATTGGAACCGCTCGCCACCTTACTATTCAGTCAGCAAAATTTGGATACCGAAGCCGAGGCG
>NZ_JBMQQG010000005.1:0-47430 GCF_057362405.1 Ginsengibacter sp. | reverse complement strand
TTCCATATGGGCGCATCGGTCAGCCGGAAGATATAGGCAAAGCCGCCGTTTGGCTTGCCAGCGACGAATCAGATTATGTTAATGGCACTACTTTATTTGTCGATGGAGGCATGTTATTATATCCCGGTTTTTCAACTAACGGTTGATGATAACCGTAAACAAAAATGTTTAAGAAACTATTTCTACTCCGTTGAATATTCATCACTCACTTCTCACAAAATAAGATGGAGACAGCCGAACACAAAAGATTAAGAGAAAATGCTAATAAACAAGTTCCTTTGGAAAAATGGGGACCTTACCTCAGCGAGCGACAATGGGGAACTGTTCGTGAAGACTACAGTGAAAATGGTGATGCATGGAATTATTTTCCTCATGACCATGCACGCAGCCGTGCATATAGGTGGGGAGAGGACGGACTGGCGGGCATTTCAGATCTGTTTCAAAATTTATGTTTCTCGGTAGCATTGTGGAATGGGAAGGATTCTATTTTAAAAGAAAGACTTTTTGGCCTTACTAACTCCGAGGGAGTTCATGGGGAAGATGTAAAGGAGTTATATTATTATCTCGATAATATACCCACGCATTATTACATGAAATACCTGTATAAATATCCGCATGCAGCTTATCCCTACAACGACCTGATCAGTAGAAATGAGGAGCTCAATAAATACGATCCTGAATATGAGATCCTTGATACAGGCATTTTTAACGACGATAAATATTTTGACGTGTTTGTTGAATATGCTAAGAACAACAGCGAAGATATTTTCATAAAAATTGAAGCCGTAAACAGGGGAAACGAAAATGCGCCATTGTCCATTTTGCCAACATTGTTATTTTACAACAAATGGCAATATGCCGGTGACGAGGATAAGCCCTCCATTTTATTTGTAAATAGCCAGGCGGTGAAGGCTCAACATAAATTTTTGGGAGATTATTATCTCTATTTCAGTGAAGCGAACAATCTTCTTTTTACTGAAAACGAAACGAATTTTGAACGATTATTTAGTACACCCAATAAAGGCCAATTTGCAAAAGATGCATTTCATGATGCCATAATTAATGGAAAAAATATTGATAAACTGCAGGATAAAAAAGAAGGAACCAAATGTTCACCAGTTTACAATTTTCAAATTCAGCCAAAACAAACCGCATCTATCTACCTGCGCCTTACTAATAATATTTCAAACGAACCATTTCCTGAAAATTTTGAAAAAATATTTACCGAAAGAAAAAAAGAAGCTGACGAATTTTACGATGCGGTAATAAATTCTGATATAACACCCGATCAAAAAAATATTCAACGGCTGGCATTCGCAGGATTATTATGGAACAAACAGTATTATCATTACGATGTGGAAAGATGGTTAAACTCATCTGACGGAATAACACCAGTAACGGAACAGCGAAAAAACGGCCGAAACAGTGATTGGAGATATCTCAAAAACCAGGATATCATGGCGATGCCTGATAAATGGGAATATCCGTGGTATGCAGCCTGGGATACAGCTTTCCATTGCATTTCCTTCGCATTAATTGATCCGGACTTTGCCAAGCACCAATTATTACTTCTTATGCGTGAATGGTATATGAATCCACAGGGACAGTTACCAGCGTACGAATGGAACTTTAGCGATGTGAATCCTCCAGTTCATGCCTTTGCAGCTTTACAGGTTTATAAAACTGAAAAGAATATTACCGGTACAGGTGATGTTGAATTTTTAAAGAAGATTTTTCAAAAGCTGATCATCAATTTTACATGGTGGATCAATCGAAAAGATACTAACGGTAACAGTATTTTTGAAGGCGGCTTTTTGGGGCTTGATAATATTGGTCTTTTCAACCGGAGCATGATGCTTTCAAACAACATCCTTTTAGAACAGGCTGACGGCACCAGCTGGATGGGCATGTATGCTTTAGGAATGATGGACATTGCTATTGAAATTGCCATGCATGATCCTTCATTTGAGGATGCGGCTACAAAATTTTATGAGCATTTTGTTATTATCGGCGAAGCTTTGAATGAAATGGGATTATGGAATGAAGAAGATAAATTCTTTTATGATGTATTATCGCTTAATAAATCTGATGCGTTACCTGTGAAGATCCGGTCCGCTGTTGGCCTCATTCCATTATGTGCGGTAGCAGTTATTGAAGTAGATCAACTTCAAAAACTTGCAGACTTCAATAAGAGAATGCAATGGTTTCAAAATTATAGACAAGCCAATCATAAATATCTTCCCAGCCAGGATAAAAGTACCGATGAAAGTATTTTATTGTCGATGGTTAGTAAAGAAAGACTGAGATATATGTTGGAACGAATATTAGATGAGTCTGAATTTCTTTCTGAAGGCGGCATCCGGGCGCTGTCGAAATATTACAAGCAATTTCCATATTCATTGGAATTTGATGGGAATAATTATACCATTGAGTACGACCCCGGTGATTCGACTTCGGGGATGTTTGGCGGAAATTCTAACTGGCGCGGACCCGTTTGGATGCCATTGAATTTTCTCATCGTTCATGCTATTAAAATATTTGGATATTTTTATGAAGATGAGTATAAAGTGGAATGCCCAAAGGGTTCCGGTAATTATCTTACGCTTACCGAGGTCGCCAATAACATAACCCATCGCCTGCTCGGTATTTTTGAAAAAAATGATCAAAACGAAAGACTGGTATTTGGTCATTATAATTGGTTCTACAAAAAGGAAGAGAATCGAGACCTTGTTTTATTTCATGAATATTTTCATGGAGACAATGCACGTGGCCTGGGAGCAAGTCATCAAACCGGGTGGACAGCCCTCATCGTGAACCTGTTATATAACATGAGGTATCAATCAATGGTATAATGTTTACCGGCATTTGCTTGATTAATCTTTTCCAAATCCGTAATCTTTACAGCTCCATCTTTAATAACTTTGCCAGAAGCGGTAAAAAATGCAAAATATATGGCGCATAATCATAGTCATAGCCACAGTCACGATCATGGAATAAATGAGGCCGGCACCGGTATGGCATTTATTGTCGGCATAACGCTTAATGTATTGTTTGTAATTGTAGAAGTAGTAGCGGGGATTTTAAATAATTCTATGTCTTTGCTTACAGATGCAGGGCACAATCTCAGCGACGTGGCAAGCCTTGTACTATCATTGATCGCTTTTCGTTTAGCCAAAAAGAAATCAACCGAAAAGTTCACATACGGCTACAAGAAAACCACAGTGCTTGCGGCGCTGTTTAACGCTGTCTTTTTGTTAATAGCGATTGGTATTTTAGGTTTTGAATCAGTACATCGCTTATTAAATCCTGAGGCAGTAAAAGGTAATATAATCGCATGGGTGGCTGGCGTTGGTATTATTATCAATGTGGTTACCGCATTAATGTTTTTTAAAAACCGGCATGGGGATCTTAATATTAAAAGCGCTTACCTGCACATGATGAGCGATGCATTGGTTTCTGCAGGGGTTGTTGCCGGCGGTATCTTGATTATTTACACAGGTTGGTACTGGCTCGACCCGGTAATTGGTCTTGTCATAATGATAGTAATATTGATGGGAACCTGGTCATTACTTACGGATAGCTTTCGCTTGTCTGTTGATGCGGTACCGCCTTCTATCAATATCAACGAAATAAAAGAACTCATAAGTAATCAGAAGAATATTACAGACGTACATCACATTCACATTTGGGCTTTAAGCACAACGGAGAATGCCTTAACAGCGCATGTTTCTTTAAACGATTGCCTGAGCTTTAGTGAAAAAATGGAACTGGTTCAAAATTTAAAACATAAATTGATGCATCATAAAATTCATCACAGTACCATTGAAATCGAGAGGGAATTATCAGATTGTGAAGAAAAAGATTGTTAAATAATAATTTATTGTATTTGAGTTGCTCATTATCGTATCAGCATGACAGTTATACACAATATTGGAAATTTTTTCTGGAAACTATTTAAAGCTCTTTTTGTTAGAAAAAAAGATTGCTGCAAATAATTTAGGATGGTCTTTTAAACGCGACCTTTCCATGGCCCGTTGTAAGCGCCCCTGCAACGATGCTAAACTTCTGAATAATTATTAATTAAATTTACCCACATCACATGCAACACTGTTAGCTATTCAAACTAAGTAGATGGAAATATATAACATCATTACAATTATTATCTTGCTGGCGGCGGTTTTTGGTTATATCAATCACAGGTTCATCAAACTTCCCGGAACTATAGGAATTATGCTTATTTCCCTGATAGCTTCATTAATCGTAATAGGCGTGGGAAATATATATCCTGCATTTTTTGCCGAAGCGATAGAATCTATAAGAGCGATAGATTTTAATACAGTGGTATTAAAAATAATGTTGAGTTTTTTACTTTTTGCAGCCGCTGTTCATATAGACGTTAAAAAATTGAAGAGCGAAAGAATGTCGATAATTACTTTCTCCACGATAGGCGTATTAATTTCTACCGTTGCGGTAGGAGCCCTGTTATTGGCTGCCACTACTGCTTTTGGTTTGCATGTAAATTTTTTATACTGTCTTTTATTTGGTTCATTAATTTCTCCAACCGATCCAATTGCCGTGGTCGGCATATTAAAAAAGGCCAAAATTCCATCTTCTCTTGAAACAAAAATAAGTGGTGAAAGTCTCTTTAATGATGGGGTAGGTGTTGTAATATTCATAACACTTTATGAAGTTGCAAAAAAGGGGTTGGAAAACGTATCGACGTTGGACATTGTCTGGCTCTTCATAAAAGAGGCGGGTGGTGGCTTACTTCTGGGCTGGCTTTTAGGGTACCTGTGTTTTTATATGTTGAGATCAATTAATAATTATGTTGTAGAGGTGATGATTACGCTTGCCACGGTAATGGGAGGATATTCCCTTGCCGGACAATTGCACGTAAGTGGCCCACTTGCCATGGTAATGGCCGGGTTAATAACCGGAAATAAAAGTTTTGATTCCGGTTTAAGTGATCTTTCAAAAGATTACCTCACTAAATTTTGGGAAATGATAGATGAAGTTATGAATGCTATATTATTTTTGTTGATCGGTTTCGAAATGTTGATAGTACCCTTTAACTTAACGTTGCTGTGGCTGGGTTGTATTTCAATTGTGATTGTTTTATTTGCAAGATTTCTGTCGGTTTCACTACCCATAATGGTTTTAAAACGGAGAAGCTCATTTGAGAATAATGCGATTCCTATACTTACATGGGGCGCCCTGCGTGGCGGTATTTCCGTTGCATTGGCGTTATCGGTTCCAAATTACATGTATGGACAAATGTTTGTCTCAATTACCTATATTGTTGTTTTATTCTCCATTGTTGTCCAGGGACTCACAATTGGAAAATTTGCAAACAAATTAAGTGACCCGAAACCTTCGCAGCGAAAACCGGCGGATAAAAAAATAGAATAGAAAACCCCAGTGGATGACCTGTTAATTTTTTAAAACCCAGGTCCAGTATTATTAAAATGGAAATATTTGAGGTGTCGCAATAATTTCCAAAGAAAATCCATTTAAAGCATGACTGCAATAATCATAATCGTTTTTATTTTAGGATATTTAGCTATCGCTTTTGAGCACCCGCTTAAATTGAACAAGGCAGCATCGGCATTAATAACTGGTGTGCTGTGCTGGACCATTTACGTTTTGCAATCCGATTCACCTCACCTTGCCAGTGAAGAACTGGTAGATCATCTGGGTGAAATTTCATCGATACTGTTTTTCCTGCTGGGAGCAATGACCATTGTTGAGCTAATCGATTCACATGGCGGATTTGATACTATTACACGGAGAATAACAACAACGGACACACGAAAACTTTTGCTGATCGTTACTGCCCTTACCTTCCTTCTATCAGCTTTGCTCGATAATTTGACCACCGCAATTGTTATGACATCGCTTTGTTCAAAAATATTAAGTAAAAAGACAGATAAGTTCTGGTTCGCCGGAATGATTGTTATTGCTGCGAATGCCGGAGGTGCCTGGTCGCCGCTGGGAGATGTAACTACCACTATGTTATGGATTGGGGGCCAGGTTTCCGCACTCAACATCATGAAACAACTAATACTGCCCAGTATGGCAGTATGCATCATCCCTGCTATAATTGTTGCTGCACGGTTTAAGGGTAAAAAGTTCCGGCCAATACCGAATGCGGATCGTACCGATAAAGAAAAACAGGATGGAAGAATTATTCTCTTTGTAGGAATAGGCCTTTTACTTTTCGTTCCTCTTTTTAAAACTCTTACTGATCTTCCTCCTTTTATGGGCATGTTATTAGCATTGGGTTTAATCTGGGTGTTAATTACCATTATTCACAAAAACAAAGACCCTGAACTCGCCAATAGACTCAGCGTTGCAAAAGCATTGCAGAAGATAGATACTCAAAGTATTTTATTTTTCCTGGGAATATTGCTGGCCGTAACTGCGTTGCAGTCTTTTGGAATACTTAGGAGTTTCGCTATATTTCTAAATGGTACACTTAAAAATAATTATTTAATAGGTTCGGCTCTGGGACTGCTTTCCGCAGTGGTTGATAATGTGCCTCTGGTGGCTGCATCGCAGGGAATGTATGACATGTCAGCTTTTCCAATCGATCATCCTTTTTGGGAATTTCTTGCTCTTACAACCGGCACGGGAGGGAGCGCCATTATTATTGGGTCTTCTGCAGGCGTTGCCGTGATGGGCATTGAAAAAATCGACTTTGTATGGTACCTGAAAAAAATAAGCTTGCTGGCTTTGGCGGGCTTTGTTGCAGGTATAGGCGTATTCCTGCTACAGCAATATTTTAGATAGCTCGCATTATTTTTGGAATATTATTCCGGGCGCCAGGTAAGCTGTTGAGACAAATCGAACAGGCATGTCCTGATATTTTGTTATGTTCTGCAGTTATTCTAATTTTGCTACGCATTCAGGCGGATTTGTTTATTGTTCGGCCTGGTAGATGAACTTTAGCTAATTATTATTGGCTGTTTAACTGAACTAATAAACGAAAAAATATTCTGCCATTCTCCAGGATTTTCAACTTTCGTTTACAGTTCAATTTTCGGTTACGAGTAATATTAACTTTGCGCTATGTGGCTGTATCGTCAGACGCTGCCAGGTGGTAGCAATGATAAGTAAGCTACAGCAATGTCTTTAATTTATAAATTGTTTTTATGAAAAAAACTATTCAGGAATGTCTTAATGAAAGAATATTGATCATAGACGGCGCAATGGGTACCATGATACAGCGATACAAACTGGAAGAAAAGGATTTTCGCGGAGAACGTTTTAGAGACTGGCCCAAAGATGTAAAAGGCAACAACGATTTACTCAGTATTACCCAACCGGAGATAATTGAATCAATTCATAAAGAATATTTGAAGGCTGGCGCTGATATTATTGAAACAAACACCTTTAGCAGCACATCTATTGCGCAGGCGGATTATGATATGCAATCATTGGCCTATGAGCTAAATGTTGCAGCTGCAAAATGTGCAAGAAGTGCGATTGATCGGCTTATTTCGGAAACGGATGACCGGGGCGAAAAGTTTATTGCCGGTGCAATTGGTCCGCTTAATAAAACATTAAGTCTTTCTCCTGATGTAAACAACCCGGGGTTTCGTTCGGTAACGTTTGACGAAGTAGCGGATGCATATTATGAACAAATAAGCGGCCTTGTTGACGGTGGTGTGGATGTGCTACTTGTTGAAACAATTTTTGATACGTTAAACGCAAAAGCAGCCATCTATGCGATAAAAAAATATTTCAGAGACACAAAGAAAAAAGAACTACCTATTATGATAAGTGGTACCATAACGGATGCGAGTGGACGCACTTTAAGTGGACAGACCCTTGAAGCGTTCTACATTTCGGTCTCTCATGCAAACCCGTTGAGCGTTGGTTTAAACTGCGCTTTGGGAGCGAAAGAAATGCGGCCGCATATTGAGGAGCTAAGTGAAATCGCGGGCTGTTATACTTCAGCTTATCCCAACGCAGGTCTGCCAAATGCATTTGGCGAATACGATGAACAACCCGAAGAAACGGCCCATATTATAGAAGAGTGGGCCAGGGAAGGATTTGTAAATATAGTAGGTGGCTGCTGCGGAACGACACCGGATCATATAAAACATATTGCAGAACAGGTTAAGAAATTTGAAGCAAGAAAATTACCGGTGTTAGAAGAAGCCTGATTTTTTATTTTAACCAAAATCAAGAGATGCCAGTAGATAAAACAATCAAACCTTTTTTACGCTTATCCGGCCTTGAGCCGCTTGTAGTAAGACCAGAGACAAATTTTATAAATATCGGCGAACGTACTAACGTTACCGGGTCAAAGAAGTTTGCACGTCTCGTTAGAGAAGGTAATTATGAAGAAGCATTGTCAGTTGCACGCCAGCAGGTAGAAAACGGCGCACAGATTCTTGATGTAAATATGGATGATGCGTTACTTGATGGCGAGAAAGCTATGACAACTTTTTTGAATCTTTTGCAGGCAGAACCTGACATTGCCAAGATTCCAATAATGATTGATTCTTCTAAATTCAACATTATAGAAGCGGGCCTGAAATGTGTGCAGGGAAAGTGCATTGTAAATTCTATCTCTTTAAAGGAGGGCGAAGAAAAATTCTTGTACCAGGCATTTATCTGCCAAAGCTTTGGAGCATCAGTAATTGTTATGGCTTTCGATGAAAAAGGCCAGGCTGATACGCGGCGGCGCAAAGTTGAAATTTGTAAGCGAGCCTACGATATTCTTACCACTGTTGCCGGTTACCAGCCACAGGATATTATTTTCGATCCAAACATTTTTGCAATTGCTACCGGCATCGAAGAACATAACAATTATGGTGTTGATTTTATTGAAGCCACCCGCGAAATAAAAAAATTGATGCCACTTACAAAAGTGAGTGGTGGCGTAAGTAATGTTTCTTTTTCTTTTCGTGGTAACGAGACCGTTAGAGAAGCGATGCATTCGGTTTTCTTATATCATGCTATTAAGGCAGGGATGGATATGGGGATTGTAAACGCAGGCCAGTTACAAGTGTATGAACAAATTGACCCAGAGTTAAAAGAGCTTTGTGAAGATGTAATTCTTAACAGGGATGATGATGCTACGGATAAACTACTTGCATTTGCTGAAACTGTAAAAGCAAAAGGCAAATCAATTGTAAAAGACGAAGCATGGAGAAATGAACCGGTTGAAAAGCGTTTAAGCCATGCGCTGGTAAATGGCATTACAGATTTCATCGATAGTGATACCGAGGAAGCACGTTTAAAATATCCCAAACCACTTGACGTAATTGAAGGCCCGTTAATGGACGGAATGAATATAGTAGGTGATCTATTTGGCAGCGGCAAAATGTTTTTGCCACAGGTGGTAAAGAGCGCCCGTGTTATGAAGAAGAGTGTGAATTATTTATTCCCTTTTATTGAGGCTGAAAAAGAAAAAACCAAACAAGCCAATATTGAAGCCGGCATATTGAATGTAGAAGGCTCTGGTCCGGCCAAAATATTAATGGCAACTGTAAAAGGTGATGTTCATGATATTGGCAAAAATATTGTTGGTGTTGTATTGGGTTGCAATGGATATGAAATAATTGATATGGGGGTGATGGTGCCAACGGACAAAATATTACAGGCAGCCCGGGATAATAACGTTGCCATGATTGGCCTTAGTGGATTGATAACTCCCTCCCTTGATGAAATGGTACATGTGGCAAAAGAAATGAAAAGGCAAAAGTTTGAAATTCCATTAATGATTGGTGGGGCTACTACTTCGCGTTTACACACTGCCGTTAGAATAGCTCCTGAATTTGACAACGGTGTTGTTCATGTGCTCGATGCTTCCCGGAGCGTTACCGTTGCGGGCAACCTGTTAAATAAAGAAACCAAGCCAGTTTTTCTAGCTGAATTAAAAACAGAATATGACAAGTTGAAGGCAGATTTTGGGAACAAAAGATCGGCTAAAGCACTATTAACTTTCACAAAGGCTCAACAAAATAAATCCGTAATTGATTGGAAGAATTTTCAGCCAGTGAAGCCATCCTTTACCGGAACAAAGGCTTTTGAAGACTATGATCTTAATGAACTAAGTACTTACATAGATTGGCAACCGTTTTTTATTGCATGGGAGATGCATGGAAAATTTCCGCAGATTTTATCAGATGAAAAGATTGGCAAAGAAGCAACGAAGCTTTATGATGACGCTAAGAGACTTCTTAATAAAATCATTGCTGAAAAATGGTTAGTCGCCAAAGGGGTAGTTGGTTTTTGGGAAGCTTCTACCATTGACGACGATACTATTGAAGTTAAAACATATAATGCGTCTGTTAAACTTGAATTCTTGCGACAGCAAATGGCGAAAGCGCCAGGCCAACCTAATATATCTTTAGCAGATTTTATAAGTAAAAGCGAAGATTTTATCGGTGCCTTTGCGGTATCAATTCACGGCATTGAAGAACACATCAAAAGATTTGATGCTGAATTTGATGACTACAATAAAATCATTCTACAGGCTCTTGCAGACCGTCTTGCTGAGGCTTTCGCGGAATTATTACATGAAAGAACCCGCAAGGAATTTTGGGGTTATGCTACGGATGAACATCTTTCTCCAAAGGAATTGATCGAAGAAAGATACCAGGGAATTCGCCCGGCTCCTGGTTATCCCGCCTGTCCCGATCACACCGAAAAGTATAAGCTGTTTGAATTACTCGATGCAAATAAAAATGCAGGTATAACATTGACGGAATCTTTGGCAATGTACCCGGCATCTTCAGTTTGTGGCTGGTATTTTGCCAATCCGGATAGTAAGTATTTTGGTGTAGGAAAAATTGCCAAGGACCAGGTAGAAGATTATGCAAAAAGAAAAAACATGCCTGTGGAAGAAATCGAAAGATGGTTGAGACCACAATTGGATTATGACGCGTAATCCTACTATTTGCCCAACATTGTTTTCATGGCTTGGGCTTCCTTAGCGTCCTTTAACCCTTTAATCAAATAGAGTATAATAAAAATCTTTACAAGAATTCCTCTATAGATATAAGTTGGATCAAAGATAGCGTCACCGATCCATAAGAGTATGTAGATTATCAACCCGCTTATGATAGCAGTATAAGGTTTTGTTTTTGTCCAAAAACCCAGCAAAAGAAATGTGACAGCGACAATGGTAGTAATTGCAAAAGATATCCATCCGGCATTTCCCTGCGACGTATAAAGCAAATAAATTGCTAAAAGCATCTGTAACGCCGCCAGGAAAAATAGTATGTTTCTGGCCTGGCGAATATTTTTGTCATATCCTTCCAGTGAGAATTCCTCTTCACTAAATATACTTTCCCCAGGATTATGTTCATTGATATTTTCTGAACTGTTTTCCATTGTTGATAGTTAATTTTACAAGTATAAATAGTATAAACGATAATTTTTGAGAATAATTACTTACAACGTAAATGGAATTAGAGCCGCTATTAAAAGAGGTTTTATTGATTGGCTTAGGACTGATCCTGCCGATATAGTTTGCATCCAGGAAGTAAAAGCACACCAGGCCGACATTGATATTGTTGGCATTGAATCTGCGGGCTACCGGCCATTTTTCTTTCTTGCACAGAAAAAGGGATATAGTGGTGTCGGGATCTTAACCAAAATTGAACCAACAAACGTGGAGTATGGACACGGAAGCGAGCAAAGCGATTTTGAAGGAAGAGTGCTACGGGCAGACTTTGGAGACATCACCTTAATAAACGCCTACTTTCCTTCAGGCACAACCGGCGAGGTCAGGCAATCATATAAATATGTCTGGCTTGATGAATTTCTCGAGTACCTGAATGATCTCCGAAAAACAAGATCAAAAATAATTGTATGCGGCGATTATAATATTGCCCATAAAGAAATTGATATTCACAATCCGGTTGGGAATAAAAAAACATCGGGATTTTTACCTGAAGAAAGACAATGGTTTGACAAATTTTTAAATAATGATTTTGTTGATGGTTTTCGGCATCTTAATAAAGAGCCCGATCAATATACATGGTGGAGTGTAATGCGACCAAGCGTACGGCTCGAGAATAAAGGCTGGAGAATAGACTACATCAATGTTTCATCAAATCTTCGTGATATGATTAAAGAGGTAAAAATTTTACCGGAGGTAAAACACAGTGATCATTGCCCTGTTTATCTTGAACTTAAACCCTGAGTATGTTTGTTTATAATATTACGATGAAAGTGGATAATAGTATTGTAGAAGAATGGATGCTGTGGCAAAAAGAAATTCATATTCCCGAAATACTTAGCACTGGTTTTTTTTATGATCATCGCTTTTATCAATTACTCGAACAGGATGAAGAAGAAGGTAAGACGTATGTGATACAATATTTTGCTCTAGAAAAAAATGATTACCAGGAGTATATCCAATACCACGCACCGGTTCTGCGGGAGAAAGCTTTTTTGAAATGGGGTAACCGGGTTATTGCATTTAGAACCCTTCTAAAAGCAGTATGATTATAGCTAAATTGCCTTTCAGCATCGCACCTGCCATATGAACTATATTATGAAATCCTTTGCTGTAAAGGGTTTCAGGGTATAGCGCTTAAAATGTTGATACGATACGTTGTAGTAAAATTACAGTATTTCGAAATCGGGGTTTCTGCTAAATAATTCAAAACCTTTGCCAATTGCGGATTTCAGCAAAAGAAGTGTAAAAAAATAATTGTAAAAAATTTTGTTGCAATGAAAAACCTTATATATTTGTCGCAGTTAAAAAATCAAATAAATTATTATGAACAAAGCTGAACTAATCGCCAAGATGGCCGATGATGCAGGAGTTACCAAGACACAGGCAAATGCTTCTTTAGATTCTTTTGTAGAAGCTGTTACTAAAACCTTAAAAGGCGGAGGCAAAGTTACCCTCGTTGGTTTCGGTACTTTTTCTGTAAGTAAAAGAGCCGCCCGTAATGGTCGCAATCCTCAAACAGGAGCCGTTATTAAAA
Source organism: Ginsengibacter sp. (assembly GCF_057362405.1). NCBI lineage: Bacteria > Pseudomonadati > Bacteroidota > Chitinophagia > Chitinophagales > Chitinophagaceae > Ginsengibacter > Ginsengibacter sp. The sequence continues at coordinate 34,474 of NZ_JBMQQG010000005.1, read as the reverse complement.
TTAAAGCTAAGAAAGTAGCTAAATTTAAGGCAGGGAAAGAATTATCAGCGAAAATCTGATTGTTGGTAAAATTTTTCAAAGCAAGATGCATTGATGTATCTTGCTTTTTTTATGCAGTTGTTTAGACGCTTAAAAAAAATCTATTTAAAAAAATAAATCAGAAATTATGGGACGCGGAGATAAAAAAACAAAAAAAGGAAAAATATTTAAAGGTTCTTTTGGAAAATCAAGGCCTTCCAAATCGGCGGCTGATTCAAAAAAACCGGTTGTAAAAACTGCTGAGAAGAAGTAAAATTTCTTTATGGTGCCAGTCGGTTAATTATCCACGAGTTGGTTGCGTCAATAGTATATTGCAACCTGTCGTGCATCCTGCCTGCGCCTCCTTGCCAAAATTCAATTAATGTTGGTATTAAAATATATCCACCCCAATGAGGAGGCCGTGGAATATTTTGAGATTCATATTTATCCGCATAATAAGCAACATTCTTCTCAAGCACTTCCCGGTTTTCAATAACCTGGCTTTGCGGTGAACTCCATGCGCCAATGCGGCTTTCCTGAGGACGTGAAGCAAAATATTCGTCGCTTTCCTGTTCACTCACTTTTTTTATTTGTCCCTGCATTGTTACCTGCCGTTCGAGTTCTTTCCAGAAAAAGACAATGCCTGCAAAGGGGTTATCATGTATTTGTTTTCCTTTTTTACTTTCATAATTTGTAAAAAAAATAAATCCATTTTCTTTGATTCCTTTTAATAAAACAATTCGTACCGAAGGTTTTCCATCGGTTGTACATGTGGCAAGCGTCATAGCGTTGGGTTCTTCAATGCCACTTACCAATGCCTGCTGAAACCATTTTTCAAATTGTTTTATCGGGTTGGCATCAACGTCTTCTTCCGATAGAGATTGTAATCGATAGTCTTTTCTAATATCTGCTAAGTCTGTTGATATTTGCATAATGCAAGTGAATTTTTTGCGATAATACTAATCTGCAAATTTACTGAGGAATCATTTAAAATTCTTTTCAACAAACGAATAGAACGATCAATTTGTGAATGGGAGAGTTAGAAAAAATAGATTCTCATTGTGGAAAATGTATGGATTGCCATAAAATAAAAGCACCTCTGTGAAGAGGCGCTAAAAAAGATATTTAATAAATATTAAGCAGGCGGATTTGTGTTACCTGGATTACTCGTTTTATCCTCCTGTGTCGGAGTATTTGCCGTGGTGCTTATTTTGCTTTCGATATCTTTCTTTAATGTATTGAAACTATCTTTTATGTTGTCTGTTGGCGATCTGAACATATAAGCTGCTATAAGAATACCTAAAGACGCTAATGCCGAAATGTAAAGCCCAAACCCAATAAACGATGAGCCCATGTAAGAATCACTGGCTTGAAAATAAAACCAAATGACCATGAGTAATGCAACAGCGCCTGCAATTAATGTAATTCCCCACATCGTTTTATCAAGGTTTTTTGTTTGATCTCCCATGTATGCGATGATGCCAGCTGCCGCAAAACATAGGAAAACTAAAATTCCCTTATCATGCATTCCATTTATGGTCTGGCTAAAGCCTAACACTGAAACAGAAATCCACGGTAAGAACATAGAGACAATACCGGCTGCTGCGGCAATTAGAACAAATTTTCTTTGTTTATTCATTGTTTGAAAATTCATAAGTGTAAGTTTAAAGTGTTATGAGATGATTAAATTAGAAGCGGAACTCAGCAGGCGAGAGACATAGGTTGGTTCCTGAAATTAAAAAAATGTTTTTTAGAAAACTATTTTTAAAAACCTTTGTGAACAATTCTTTTTAATTCCTAACGAAAATGAAGATCTATCCAAGCAATCCTTTTTCAAGATAAGATTTTAATTTCAATTTTTCTTCTTCGCAAATAGCAAGTTTGCTTTCCAGTTCATTAAGACGAACAACACGCATTTCGAGATTTATATCTTTTTTATTAAGCTCTATCATCCTGCTTCGTAGATTATCTGCATCACTTTGTAATTGCACATATTCTTTTTGAAGCATTGAATATTTTTCACGAATAGTAACTTCCGAAAGTAATAATTGCTCCAGTTCTCTTTCCCGCTCTGTGGATGCCATCAATTGATTTTGCAACACTTCGATTTCGTTTTGTTGAGTCTTAAGATCGTGTAATCTGGCTTCGTAATCACTTTGAAGTTGAACCCAACGAAAACTTTTTTCCAAAGATTCATTCAGTTTACTTTCAGTTTCTAACAGCAATTGCTTTGTATGATCCAGTTCGTTTTCAAGCTTTTCTTTTCTATCATTTTCTTCGTAATACATTTCTTTCCAGTCTTCTTCTTCCTCCCGTGGGCCGGAAATATTTTCCACGTTAGGTCTGGATGCATTCAGATCCTCCAACATCTTCAAACGTTGTTGGAATTTCGTGAGCTGTATTTGATAAAATGTATTACCATCCTCTACCGATTGTAACTTGTTATTTAATGTTTTGAGCGGATCTTTTCGTAACGGACTGGCATCAAGGGTTGAGGTATTTTTGGAAAAGCCAAAAAAATATCTTTTGTCAACGGGCAAAAATTCATAAGAGCTCACGATCATCCGGTAAGCAAATATGATGCAGGCAATGAGAATAATAAGGGATAACATCCACCATATCCACATAATCAATTCCTTTTAAAAAAATAAAAATGAATAAAATTATTTCCGGGGATTACATTCTGAAGGATTTCATAAGTATTGATCACTGAATTTCCAGGGTTGAAAAGTCAGCGTTTAAATACGAACTGTAAATTAAACAAATATTATCCAGATACCAAAGTCCCCACTTTTTCGCCGGTAATCACGCGGAGTAATGTGCCCGGCGTGTTCATATCAAAAACAATAATAGGAAGCTGGTTTTCCATACAAAGAGTAAAAGCGGTCATATCCATCACTTTTAAATTCTTCGATATACAGTCGGCGAAGGTTATACTTTCAAATTTTTTGGCTTGCTTATCTTTTTCGGGATCGGCGGAATAGATGCCGTCCACCCTCGTGCCTTTTAAAATAACATCTGCTTTTATTTCGATGGCTCTTAACGACCCTGCCGTATCGGTTGTGAAGTAAGGGTTGCCGGTTCCGGCGCCAAAAATAACAACTCTGCCCTTTTCCAGGTGTCTAATTGCCCTGCGGCGGATGTAAGGTTCTGCAATTTGTTCCATCTTAATGGCGCTTTGCAGTCTTGTATAAACGCCTACTCTCTCAAGGCCGCTTTGCAAGGCCATACCATTAATAACAGTTGCGAGCATGCCCATATAATCTCCCTGAGCTCTCTCAATGCCCGTTTCGGCTTCGTTCATTCCGCGATAAATGTTTCCACCTCCAATTACGATCGCAACCTGAACTCCTAATTCGGTGATCAGTTTGATATCCTGGGCGTATTGTGAAATTACCTGCGAATCAAGCCCGAAATTTTTATCACCCATTAAAGATTCACCGGAAAGTTTGAGAAGAATTCGTTTAAACCTGGGTAGCATGTGCGGAATTGAAATTTTGTTTAGCGGGGCGAAGATAATGGATTTATAAGATGAAAGAATCCATTTTCATTCTGTCTTGTAAATTCAATAAAAAAGAGCTGCAGAATTGCAACTCTTTTTTTGAAATTATTCTAATTTTTTTGAAGGCTTGTTTAAGAACCTAGCGCAACTCTCTTAAATTCGGTGACTTTCAAATTTGCGTCTACGCTTTTCAGGTAGTCTGCTACAGATTTATTATTATCTTTTACAAATGCCTGGGCCAGCAAAGTACTTTCTTTAAAGAACTTGTTGATCTTGCCCATAGCTATTTTCTCCGCCATCTCCGCTGGTTTACCTTCGGCTTTTACCTGTTCAATGGCGATATCTTTTTCACGTGCAATTGTTTCTGCCGGTACTGACGCCTGGTCAATAGCAATCGGGTTCATAGCGGCAATCTGCATGGCAACATCTTTACCAGCTTCTTCAGCTTCTAAGCTTAGTCCAACCAATACCCCCATTCTGTAAGAACCATGAATATAAGCGGCAACATAAGGAGCCTCTACTCTTTCAAATCTTGACACACTTATTTTTTCACCGATTTTTGCAACCTGCTCATTGAGCTTATCTGAAATTAATTCGCCACCGATTTTAACTTTATTAAGTTCCTCAACACTTTTTACATCGTTAGCAATTGCTGCATCCATGATGGATTGCGCAAACTGAATATAATCGGCATTTTTGCTTACGAAATCAGTTTCGCAGCTTACATTTATTATAAATCCTGTTTTATTATCTTTTGAGGTTTGCGCTATTACAACGCCTTCCTTTGCTTCACGATCGCCACGAAGCGCTGCCACCTTTTGCCCCTTTTTTCTTAAATAATCTATCGCTGCTTCGAAATCTCCATCAGATTCAGTCAGGGCTTTACGGCAATCCATCATACCGGCGCCGGTTTGCTGTCTCAATTTATTAATATCTGCTGCTGTTATTGTTGTTGTACTCATATAATTAAATATTTTTTGAACTATATATTTAGATATATTAAAATAATAATGAAAATTAATTTAAAGTTGATCAAACTATATTGGAACTGCAATACGGTACGACGCGTTCGATTATCTGCGTCCGCCTGGTCCTCCAGGTCTGTTTCCTCCAGGTCCTGCGCTTGCTACACGACGCTTTTGAGGTCCTGCTGGTCCACGGCCTTTACCGCCTGCTGGTCCGCCACTTCCCCTGCGACGTTCTTTTTCTTCGTCGGAGCCTAAATCAAATTTTATTGCATCTCTGCCTGTATCTTCAGAACTATCGTCCGTTTCTTCAGATTTTTCAGCCTGTCTTTCTGCAAGGCCTTCGCTTATTGCGGCAATAATATAGTTCGTAACTATAGCAATTGATTTTGTGGCGTCATCATTCGCAGGAATAGCAAATTCAACTTTGTTAGGATCGCAGTTGGTATCGACCATTCCAAAGGTGGTGATGTTAAGTCTTTTTGCTTCTGAAAGAGCAATGTGTTCGTGGCCAATATCCACCAAGAACAATGCAGCAGGAACACGGCTGATCTGCGCAATACCACCCAATACTTTCTCCATTTTTTCTTTATCGCGGGTAAGTGTCAGGCGTTCTTTCTTCGTAATGCTATCCAGTGTACCGTCGTTGAGCATTTTCTCAATGCTTTGCATTTTCTTTACACTTTTACGCACCGTATTGAAGTTCGTGAGCATACCTCCGAGCCAGCGCTCAGTAACATAAGGCATATTAACTCTCCTGGCGGCTTCGGTAACAATCTCTTTCGCTTGTTTTTTGGTAGCAACAAACATTATTTTTTTACCGCTCTTGGCAATAGATTTAAGGGCAGCGGCAGCTTCCTGCATACCTTCAACTGTTTTGTTGAGATCAATAATATGAATACCTTTTTTCTCAGCAAAAATGTAAGGTAACATTTTAGGGTTCCACTTCTTTTTTAAATGACCAAAGTGAACTCCTGCTTCTAAAAGCTGCTGTTGTAAAGAAGTATTGTTTTCCATTTATTTGTTATTAAGTTGTTTTTATTAAATGTATCAAGTATCAAGCAAGGTTATCTCCCCAGCGCTCTTATCTCTTACTGAACTGGAAGCTTTTTCTCGCTTTTTTCTTGCCGGGTTTCTTACGTTCAACAGAACGTGGATCTCTTGTAAGTAATCCTGCTTCTTTGAGAGCAGGCCTGTAATCCGGGTTTACCTGCAATAATGCACGTGCGATGCCCAGTTTTACTGCTTCAGCTTGTCCTTTTACACCACCGCCGGTAGCATTTACAACTACATCGAACTTGTCAGAGGCCTCTATGCTTTTAAACGGAGCTTCCACCTGGTTTTGTAAATAAACCAGCGGAAAATAGCTTTTGTAATCCTTGCCGTTAATGCTGATATTGCCATCGCCCTTTGAAAGGAAAACCCTTGTTACGGCTTCTTTCCGGCGTCCTACTGCATTTTTTTGTTTTTCCATTATATTAAATTAGAAAGTTAAAGTTTGAGGTTTCTGGGCAGTATGCGGATGGTCAGAACCAACATACACAAATAATTTTTTATACATTTTACGACCAAGGCGATTCTTCGGTAACATACCTTTTACGGCCCTTTCAATTATAGCATCCGGGCGCCTTTTTATTAGTTCGCCTGCACTTTCCTCTTTTTTGCCACCAGGATAACCACTATAATTAATGTACATTTTGTCTTCCAGTTTGTTACCTGTAAATTTTACCTTATCACAATTGGTAACAATAACAAAATCCCCACAATCAACATGAGGTGTATAATACGGTTTGTTCTTACCACGGAGAACGGACGCTATTTTAGCGCACATGCGACCAACGGTTTGATTAGTGCCGTCAACAATATACCAGTTGCGTTGTACGGTAGCCTCGTTCGCATGTTTAGTGGTGAAATGTAATTTGCTCATTTTATTTTTTTATTTTACTTAATTCGATAAATAAACAATAGCCGTCTATTTATTTGCCGCTATCCCGGCATTTTTTTAAGGAGGGCGAAGGTAGGGTGAAAATGTATAATTAAAATCCTATTTTGGAACTTTTTCAAAAGTGCCTTTCTAACTCATTGATTATCTATAAAGAATTTGTCTTAAAAAATATATGTGTTGCATTTTGGTACCCCGGAGATATGATGCAATTATTTCAGGACGAATTTTATTAAAAAGACATTAACCTATATATTTGCATAAATTTTTTCTAATGAACGAATCCCGATCTACCAGCATCTATTGGCTTTACTTCTTTATCTCATCAATAGGTATAATCCTGATGCTTGTTTTTTTAAGAGAATATTTTTGGATGGTACTTCCCTTTGTTGTTACTACCTTTTCGAAAGCTCTGAGAATTATCTAATAAATTCGTTTGTATTTTTCCCGTGGCTTATTTCAAAACTTCATTAAGTTTATTACTTAGGTCGGTTCCTCTCAATGATGTAGCTATAATCTTTCCCTGCGGATCAATTAATACATTGTATGGAATAGCCTCTACGTTATATAATGCGGCTGCTTCACTATTCCAGAATTTCAAATCGCTTATTTGTTTCCAAACCAATCCGTCATCCTTAATGGCTTTAAGCCAGTCTTTTTTGTCTTTATCCAATGATACCCCGAGTACTGTAAAATTTTTATCCTTAAACTGGTTGTAAGTAGCTACAACATTTGGATTTTCTTCTCTGCACGGCCCACACCAACTTGCCCAGAAATCTACTAATACATATTTACCCCGTAAAGAACTCAAGGTAAATGGTTTTCCGTCTACATCTGGCAAGGTAAAATCAGGAGCAGTCTGTCCTTCGGCAATTTGAGAAGCATTTGGCTCACCTTTAGGTTGACTTTGAGAAGCCATATAATCCTGGAACTGTTTGGCAACGTCAGCTATAGCGGTTTCTTTCGGGAATTTCTTTTGCAAGCGATCAATAAGTAATTTAACACTATCGATTCCAATTTCCTGGGAATAACCCAAAGCAAATAATGCCACCATAGGACTTTTGGTCGTATCTATGTACTGGTATAGAAAATTTTTATACCAGATGTCGGATGTGTTAAACTGATTTTGAGCCAGCGTTTGAAGGCTATCATTGTGTTGTTGTTCAATTTCTTTAACGTTACGATCTTCACCTATCAGAGTTGTATGTATTGAGTCCAACAAGATGATAAAATGTGTCAGCGATAAGTTGGCGGGTGTATTAAATCTTGCTGATTGAAGGGTTGAATCCTTTACATCTGCTGCAAAATCAATATCTGATTTATCATTAATAAAAATGTATCCTGCGTTTTTTTCGAACCGTAATCTATAAAGCCCTTCTTCGGGCGCAACAGCCTTTACTTTAAAATTGCCATTAACTACGTCCGCTGTGTCAAGTACCTGGGGGGGCTGTTGATTAAAAGAAATTTGTTCCAGGTAGACTTTTTGATCCGTAGCGCCCTTTAATTCGCCATTTACTGTAAACACACCTTTTTTCTGGCTGCTGCTGCACGACACTAAAAAAATGGCACTTATGAAAATAAATATGCTTTTCATTGAGATTGAATTATTGATTGAGTTTTTGATTAAGAATTTGATTCACTGCCTTCATATCTGCTTTTCCATGGCTTATTTTTTTTACCTCACCGGAAAACAGACCTATTAAATTTTTCTTTCCTTTTTTGTATTCTAAAACTTTTTCGGGCATTTTTGATAATACTTCGTCGATCCAGGTGTTTAGCGAGTCGTCACTTTTTTCCTGCAATACATTTAATTCTTCAGCAATTTTAATAGGTTCTTTATCGGGGAACTTTAATAAGGCTGGGAAAATTCTAGATGCAGCAACGCCAAAGCTCACACTTTCTTTTTCAACTATTTCTATAAGTTTTGCAAATGTTTTTGGCTCAACGGGTATGTCAGCGATTGATGTATTACTGTCATTTAAATACGATTTAACGGGGCCTAAAACCCAGTTGGCAGCAGCTTTATAATTTGAAGTACAGCCGGTTATCCCCTGAAAAAAGGTTGCCGTTTCCCGGTCATCGCTTAATACTTTTGCATCTGCTAACGATAAGGAATACTCGCTAACAAACCTCTTTTCTAACACTGCGGGTAAATCAGGTAACGACTTTTTTATGGATTCAATTTTTTCTTCGCTAATGAAGAAGGGAGTTAAGTCAGGTTCAGGAAAGTACCGGTAGTCATTGGCTTCTTCTTTAGACCTTAGTGCAAAAGTAGTTCCATTGGCTGCATCAAAACTCCTCGTCTGTTGTATAACGGGTTGACCGTTTTCAACTAAATCAATAAGCCTGTTTATCTCAAAATCGATAGCTCTTTTAACGTTCCTGATGGAATTAAGATTTTTGACTTCTATTTTGGTCCCCAATTTTTTTTCACCTCTTAAACGCACGGAAACATTTGCGTCGCAACGCATACTGCCTTCTTCCATATTTCCATCGCATATTTGCAGGTAACGAACAATCTTTCTTATCTCAGTAACATAAGCAAATGCTTCATCGGCGGTATGCATGTCCGGTTCAGAAACTATTTCCAGCAAAGGAACGCCAGCACGATTTAAATCGATACAGGTATAATTGTTATCTGCATCATGTATGCTCTTTCCGGCATCTTCTTCCAAATGAATTCTGTTTAACTGAATATTTCTTTCAACCCCGGCAATATTAATTGTGACGTATCCATTCTTGCAAATCGGCGTGGTATGTTGGGAAACCTGGTAACCTTTTGGGAGATCGGGATAGAAATAATTCTTTCTCGCAAAATAATTATTACGAACGATATTGCAGTTAAAAGCAAGTCCCAGTTTTATCGCGTAATCAATCGCTTTCTTATTCATTACAGGCAAAGTACCCGGGTGCGCCAGTGATATCGGACTTATATTCGTATTAGGCGCACCTCCAAAGGTTGTGCTGTCTCCACAAAATAATTTGCTCTTTGTAAGTAATTGTGTGTGCACCTCGAGCCCGATAACCGCTTCATATTTTTCCAAAGACGACATAAACGCGAAGGTATGAAAAGACATGTCCAAATTGGCAGCATAAAACTTAAACAAAAGAAAAAGCTGCCTCCAGGCAGCTTTTATCAAAACTAAAACCCGTGAAAAAATTCTAAGTTATTGGATCATACCAGCGGTTTTATAAATTAGCGCTATTAAGTTTTTTAGGGATCTTAACTTCGAAATTCATTTCTGAATTATTGCGCATAGCCTTAATGTTGATGTTTGATTTATCTTCTGAATCATTTACCTGGTCCATTAATTCATCAACGCTTTTCACTTTTTCGCCATTAAAATTTGTAATTACATCGTCTTTCTTTAATCCGGCCTTGTCCGCAGGAGAACCTTCTTCTACATTTAAAATTTTTACGCCATTATCATTTTCTGTGTCTTCAATTTTTAATCCGAGCCTGGGTTTGCTGTCATTGTTAAACCTGAATTTATAAAAGTTGTTTGGCATGCGTGGCATTTCAGGTGTTTTGAAATTAAAGTTGTTATCTCCATATCCGGGGAAGTTCTTATAAATGAAAGTTCTTTTATCGCCTTTTGTTTCTCCCAACTTTACTTTAACGTCTTTCTTTTTATTATCTCTTAAATAGTAAACTTTTACTTCGTCACCTGATTTATGAGATTTTACGGCGCTCATCAAATCTTCAGGAGAAGAAATCGATTTGTCATCAAGTTTAGTTATGATATCGCCCTTCAAAAGACCAGCTTTTTCTGCGGCTGTTCCCTTTACAACTTCGTTTATTTTTACCCCATCATCTGCTTTATCTGTTACAACTCCTAAAAATGCATGTGGAGCAGCATTCTCAGCATCATCCTGGAATAATTCGAGATCCATTGATTTATTATCAGGTGCATATAAAAAATTATTTGATCTCCGGTCTCTTAAATCTCTTTTCATAATAGTTACATCGCCGTCACGAAATTCAGATAATGGTTTTCCATTCACTGTAATGCTGTCACCGTCTACCTGTATTGTCATTTTATTGGCCTTATCACCATTTTTGCGGATAATAATCTCTTCACTTTTTTTCTCTTTGGGCGAAGGGGTTTGTGCCCACAATTCATTGGTAAGGACACATCCAACCATTAAAATAGTCATCAAAAAAATATTCTTTTTCATTGTAAAAATTTTTAAATACGAAATGTTTAGTAGAACAAATGTACCAACTTTTGTGGAACTACGAAACCTTTCGCAAATAATTGCTTTTGTTTAACAAAAATCAGTTAACCCCGGAAGGGAAAGTGTATAAACTTTTACCGGTTGACCCTCCACAATTTCATGCCTGTTAAATTTCATTCCGATTTTTTCAAGCACTTTTAGAGATGCGATGTTTTCTATGTGAGCCATACCGGTTATCGTTTCAATCTTCAAATCTCTTAATCCATAAATGAGTGTGTACTGCGCCGCTTCAGTTGCATAACCTTTTCCCCATGCAGTTTTCATTAGGCGATATCCAAGATCAGTTATTCCGGTTTCTTTAATGTATTTCAAGCCGCACCAACCAATAAAGTTGTAATCGGATTTAGTATGAATTGCCCACCTGCCGAGGTTTAATTTATATTGGGGAATTATTATATCAGTAATTATTTTTTTTGCCTGGGCCTCATTTTCAAGAACTGGCTCATGCACATATTTTACAATTTCAGGATCGTTGTTTAACATATAAATAAGGTGCGCATCTTCTTCGGTAAAACGTCTTAGAAATAACCGCGGTGTTTCAAAAATTACTTCCATACTAGTGTCTATAAATTATTTTGTAAATCAAGCTTTATCTTTAAATCAATTTACGTGGATTGTAAATTTATTATAATTAGAAGATAACATTTTTAATGCATGCAGACTGTTGATTGTTTTGTTTTACTTGCATTCTTTCTATTACAATGATAAAATACGTTCAAATAAAAAAACGTTTTGATGTAACAAAAATTCAGGAAGAAGTTCGTGCACTTCAATTGGAGCTATGGAAGCCTCATTACAACAACAGCCATTACGAGGGAAATTGGACAACGCTGCAACTGCGTTCAATCAACGGTAAAATAGAAAACAGCATATCCATTCAAGGCTCGGCTTTGCAGAAAGATATGGCCTATGCAAATACGTACCTTTTAGAAAAATGTGTGTACCTGCAATCGGTAATCAATTTTTTTGAATGCGAAAAAATGTCGGTGAGATTAATGAAATTGTATGCCGGCGCCGCAATTAAAGAACACAGGGATTATGAAATGAGTTTTGAAAAAGGTGAAGCAAGGTTTCATATTCCGATAAAAACCAACCCTGGTGTTTCCTTTTTTATTGAGAATGAAAAAATTCCCATGCATGAAGGTGATTGCTGGTATTTGAATTTATCACTAAAACATAGCGTGAATAATTCCGGCAACACTGACAGGATACACCTTGTTATTGATTGTAAAGTGAATGACTGGCTGAGAAGATTATTAAAGGAAGAAGCGCAGCTAACGGCAACTATAGACGAAGAAAATAGTGACGTCCAATATAGTCCCCCGGATAAGATTAAAATTATTCAAGAACTTAGATTGATGGGAACGCCTGTATCGAAAGAACTGGCCGATAAATTAGAAGCGGGAAATGATTCAAACTGACGAAATAATATTTTTTGAACGAGCGATTTCATTTATCCACGAAATAGGAATTGAAACAACCTACGCTGCAATAAGTGAAGACGAATGCTTTTTGCCGGGGATTTTAATAGACAAAGGAAAAATTATTATTGATAAAAATAAAATCAAGTTCCCCGGCGACATACTTCACGAGGCCGCACATATAGCTATCGTTCCTTCTGCAGAAAGGGGAGATTTAGACGGTAGAAATATCGGAACAAGGAAGGATGCAGGCGCAGAAGAAATGATGGCGATTGCGTGGACGTATGCTGCTTGCATTCATCTGCAAATAGATCCACACTTTGTTTTTCATGAGCACGGCTACAAAGGTGGAGCAGCGGCTATTATAGAAAATTTTGAGAATGGAAATTATATTGGCGTACCTGTCTTGCAATGGCTTGGCATGACGGCAACATCAACGGGAAATGATGACGAAATAATTTATCCCGCAATGAAAAAATGGATGAGGGATTAAGACGCAATTATTGAAAGGATTCTATTGTAGAATCTTTGCCAACCTGATATTTTCCAATTCTTCATATAATTGCAATACCGGCATCATAAAATCCAATGCATTGAATTCTTTTTTTTGATCTTCCGTAAATAATTGTTCCGGATGCTTGGCGTCAAAACGAGCCCTTGCCTGCATTAAGCTTTCATTCGCCGGTGTAATATTTAAATTAAGAATGCTGTGAATCTTTTTTAAAACATTATTCATTCCTTCATTATAATTACACAGTAATATATTGTCATCGGCTTTTGATATTTCAATCATCTTTTTAAAATAACCTTCAAGTACATTTGTCATGTATGCGTCGAGGTTAGTTCCGGCTATTACATCTTTTGAAAAGCCGAAAACTTCCGGTTCAATAATGCCCGGAACCGATTGCATCCCTCTTTGTTTTTGATGTGAACGAATTACTTCAAGCGGATTTCTGAATAAAAGAATAAAAGGTATGCCGGGAGATAATTTCCGGATCTGCTCATAAAAATGCAAGTGCCAACTATCTGTCTTTATAAAAAGATGGGCTTCATCTCCACTTGTTTTTCTGCCGTATAATTTAACTGCAGCATTGAAATATTCGTTTACTATAGCAGCATCATTTGAATTTTTATATGGAAGCCTTAGCAAATCATCTAAGAAAGGAACTTCGGAAAGCACAATATTTCTTTCTTCCAAAGAAAGCATTTGCGACAGAAGTGTAGAACCACAGCGTGATATATGAAAGATAAAAGCAGTTGGCTTTACAGCATTGATCGAATGTGACCATTCACATATCATCTTCAGGTCAGCAATTATTTTATACGTACTTCGATTTTCCTGAAAGCTTTTACATACTGAAATCGTATCGCTAAAAAATGGTTCAATAAATTTTTTATCAGCCATATAAATCCACTCGCATAACGCTCCCGATAATTTCCAAGGAAGCCAGTTTGCTATTTCATCAGAAGGGGAACGACTCATAAATAACAATAAGAAATCAAAGAATCATGCAGGAATTATCGCCTGCAAATTATTCCTAATTCCTGTTCCGCCCTTATGATTTCTTTTTGCTTAAGCTGCTCATTTGGCCTGCACATAAACATGGTTAATTTATCCGAATGTTTTTCTGTGAGGCCATCCAATGTTTCAATACAATTATCATTTACATAAAATTCCTTCAGATTAATAAGTTGTTCAACCGGCTTAATAGAAGTTATTTGGTTGCATTGAACATATAATTGTTCCAATTGAATTAATGCTTCGATTCCGTGTAAGCTTTTGATATTATTATTAAATAAGAATAACGATTTTAAATTAGTAAGATGGCTCAGTACTTCAATGTTCTCAATCTTATGATGCGTAATAATTAAGATTGACAAATTAGAAAGGCGCTGAAGACCACTTAAATTAGTCAGCTCAAATTGCATGTTTGGGTATGGAGCGGTGGGCCCGGCAAGGCGAATTGTTGGAATTGAAAATATCTTGTCTAACTCAACAGCGGTTGGTTCATTTTGATGTCCTGTCGCAATTAGCCCAAATGCTTGTTTCCATTGTGGTTCCAATTGTTTCCACCAATCTTGCGGAATTATAAAATCTGTCAAATTAAAAAAGAATTCGTTGTATTAATTGCGGCTTGGGAAAATGCCTTCCAAAGCAATTATGAAATTAACAACAAGATAAGGTTGTAAATTATTAAATGGTTGTGATCCTCCTGCAAGGCCCACTGCTCCGGCGTTCATATTAACTAAAGTTCCGGAAGTATTGTACTCCCTGTCAAGCGCACCTGTATTGCCTAAGTAAGCGCCGGTTGGATCTGAGGTGCTTCCTGCTTCTGAAGTAGCGATAAAGGGATGATTGTGCTGTGGTAAATTACTTACGAGTAATGTGGTATTTTCTGAACCTGATATTTCTCCTTGAACGTAGTTTGATAAACCAGGTCCCTGGCCGGCGTGAATGGGAACTCTTCCGCGAAAATCAGGTAAGGCAAAAGTAGTAGTGCCATTACCACCGTATGTAGTGCCGAGTAACGAGAATAAGGCTGTGTTCTGGGCAATTGAAAGAAGCTGACCATTGCAAAAAGCATAACCACGCGGTGCGAAGTTTGCTGCAAAAAGGAAAATGGCGGCGAGAAATGGTTGATCCATATAAGTAAAAATTAAGAGTGATAAATAAATTTTTTATTTAATACAAGAGAATGATTTTTATAGTAACTCATCTCATGTAAATGTGAATCTTTTTTAACTGATATTTTGTTTTTCAGAAGATCCTCAGTATCGCCTTTTGTTAGTGTCAGGTTATTGCAAAAAGCACCCAATAAATTATCGCCATCATAATCTTTTGATACCTTATATAATGCATCTGCTTCAAAACGGTTCATGCGTCCAATTTTTTTTAATGAATTTTTTTCGAATAATGTAATTACAACATCAGCTGGTTTGGATTCACTATTCGTCCAATAGATCCAGGTAGGTTGGGCCAAAATATTCTCTTTTGGAAAATAAATAATGCCACCATTTTTATGAATATGTCCCTTTGTTATAATAAGATTATTATTTTTTCGGAGATCGACAACATCAAAAGTTTTTTGACCTCCCGATTTTTTCCAAAACGATTTCCATTTATTCCGGATGTCGGCCTCTCCGGTTATCGATGGCAAACTATTAAACGCCGGCTTAATCATGATACCTGCGGATATGAAAGCAATATTACTTATAAAGTTTCTGCGGCTATTTTCGCGAATCTGCATGGGTTATAGTTTAATTAACTTTTCAGTAGATAATGACTTGCCCCTTTGTATTTGAAGCAAATATATTCCGGAAGAATAATTAGTGATGTCTATAGTTTGAACTCCTAAACCGTTCACAATTTTACTCATAATTCTTCTTCCGTTTACATCTACAACTGTCAAACTGATTTTATCATTGCCGGCTGCATCGATGTTAATCCTGTACAATCCATGGCTGGGATTATTCGTAATAAAATAAAATCCTGCAAGTAAAAATTTGATGGAAACAATGGGAGAGAAAGTTGAATTGTTGTCAACATCAAGTTGAGCAAGCCTGTAAAAGCTTTGGCCTGTTAGCGGAGTTACATCGTTGAATTGATAATTCTGCTGGATCGATGAATTTATATTTCCATTTACAAAACCGATTGAATTCCAATGAATACCATCTGCGCTTCTTTGAACTTGAAATCCTTTGTTATTAATTTCCGTAGCCGTCTGCCAATTTAAGACAACTTCCTTATCACTTTTGCGGGCGGTAAAGCCGGTAATTTTTACGGCGAGTGTGCCACTGCCTGTAACATCTAATGAGGTTCCGCCGGTGCAAGTCTGACCCATAACGGCCGTCCACGGACATGAAGCGTCTGGAGTTGAAGGAGGTAATGCACCAGTGCATGAATTTTGAAAATAAGGCTGACCATCAAATGCAACTACCCAAAGATTGTCGGGCGTTAACCAATAAACATCTACGGTTACTCCGGAAATTCCTTCGACAGTGCCCGTATTTTCGTAAGCAGGTTTTCCATCAATATCGCCAATCGAATTTAGGGTAATAGTTCCCGTTATACATGCACCGGAAACATCAACTGTTTGGGATTTGCCTGGAAGAGAATTGAAAAGAGTAAAAAGAAGCAGGTAAAATAAATTTTTCATAGTCAATGTTTTGGGAACAAAAATCTATTGTGTGTACAAGATAAAAATAAATGGCAATGCCGACAAATAAAAGATTGAAACAGACCTTAGAGAGAGTCGAAAAAATAAATAATTTTTTCTCTTACAGAAGATTAATTATTGAATTAATGATTTTACCTTTTCAATAACCTCATTAAGTTTAGATACATCTTGTCCCCCGGCAGTAGCTAATGTTTTTTGTCCGCCGCCGCCGCCTTTTATTAATGGAGCTATAGAATCTTTAATAATTTTTGGAGCTTCCAGATTTTTAGAAGCGGCCACTTCCTCATCAAGCATTAGAGCGACGTTAGCCTTGCCATCTATGTTGGATACCAAAACAATTACATAATTATTAAGTTTACCCTTTAAAGAGAAACAAATCTTTTTCAGTGCATCGGCATTTGAAACATCAACTTGTTGGCCGATAAAATTTACCTGATTTATCTTTTCAACTTTTGGTAACAGCTCATTCTTTATTAACAATAATTGTTTCCCTTCAAGCTTTTCCAGCTGTTTTTTTAATTCAGTGTTTTCGCTAACAAGAGTGTCGATTCCTTTATTTAAATCTTTAGGATTTTTAAGACTCTCGCGGGCATGATGAATTATGTCAAATTCCTTTTGAACAAACTCTTCTGCAGCCTTACCACTTAAAGCTTCCATTCTTCTAATACCAGCGCCTACAGCGGATTCGGTTGTAATCTTAAAAAATCCCAACTCGCCGGTATTGCCAACATGAGTACCACCGCAGAGCTCAATTGAATACGATGAATCCATAATTACCACGCGAACTGTGTCGCCGTACTTTTCACCAAACAAAGCCATTGCGCCTGTTTTTAAGGCTTCTTCTTTTTTCATTTCTTTAATAACAACAGGAATGTTTTCGCGTATTTTTTCATTTACAATCGACTCAACTTGTTTTAGTTCTTCATCAGTAACTTTTGCGAAATGAGAAAAATCAAAACGCAGATATTCATCATTAACCAAACTTCCTTTTTGGGCAACATGATTGCCTAAAACTTTGCGCAAAGCCGCATGCATTAAATGCGTAGCGCTGTGGTGAACTGCAGTTTTCTTCCTTTTATTAATATCAATTTTCGCAAAAACTATTGCTTCAATATTTGCAGGAAGTTTATTGGTAAAATGAATGATGAGATCATTTTCTTTCTTTGTGTTTACAACCGGAATTTTTTCATCATCGAAAATCAATACACCTGTATCGCCCACCTGGCCGCCACTTTCAGCATAGAAAGGTGTCGTATCCAAAACAATTTGATATGATTCTTTTCCCTGTGATTTTGTTTTTCGGTATTTTAAAACTTTGCTTGAAGTTTCATATGTGTCGTAGCCAACAAATTTGGACCCTTCGGTGTCCCTTAGAATTATCCAATCTTCTGTATCAACAATAGAAGCGGCGCGGGAACGATTTTTTTGTTGTTGCATTTCTTTTTCAAAACCTTTCTCATCTACCGTAAAACTATATTCTGTAGCTTCTAATTTTATCAAATCCAATGGAAATCCAAATGTGTCATAGAGTTCAAATGCAAAGTGGCCAGAAATATTTAAGCCACTTGAACCAATGTAATCAGAGCTAGCAATTACTTGTTTTTGATGCGCAGTCGCGAATTCTTCAATAAATTCATTTACGCCATTAATACTGCTAATAAGTAAATTATGGTCTTTGTCTTTTAAGAAAGATTTAAATTTTTCTGCAAAATTATTTTCATTATTTGAATCAATTGAAAGTTTGGAAATAATGTTGCTATTATATTTTTTTATTCTGTCTTGTGTATATAATTTTATTCTGTTTAAACCACTTTCCAATGTTCTTAAAAAATTGTGCTCTTCTTCCTTTACAACTTTTTCAATAAAATCTTTTTGCTTATCCAATTCTGGGAATACATTTTCAAATTGTTTTGCAAGCGGTGGAATCAATTTAAAAATCATCGGATCTTTTACATCGAGATAAGAAAAATAGTATCTCACGGCTCTTCTCAAAATTCTTCTTATAACATAACCAGCACCGGTATTCGAAGGCAATTGCCCGTCAGCAATGGGAAAGGCGACGGCTCTTATGTGATCTGCAATTACGCGAAATGCAACATCTTGTTTGTTATCCGTGTTTGTATATTTTTTGCCTGATATTTTTTCAACTTCTGCAATCGTCCCGCTAAAAATATCTGTATCATAATTGCTTTGTTTACCCTGTAAAACTCTAACCAATCTTTCAAATCCCATACCTGTGTCTACATGCTTTGCGGGCAAAGGATCAAGACTTCCATCTTTTTTGCGATTGTATTGAATGAAAACGACATTCCAAATTTCAATTACCTGTGGATGATCATTATTCACTAAGGTTTTTCCGTCAATTTGTTTTATTTCTTCATCGCTTCTTGAATCAATATGAATTTCAGTACATGGTCCGCAAGGCCCGGTGTCGCCCATCTCCCAAAAATTATCTTTCTTCTTGCCCATTAGAATCCGATCTTCCGAAATGCACTTTTTCCAGAATGAAATAGCTTCTTCATCTTTTGGCAAACCTTCCTTTTCATCCCCTTCAAATACGGTAACGTATAAACGCTGTTTATCAATTTTATAAATTTCTGTTAGCAGTTCCCATGCCCACGCGATGGCTTCTTCTTTAAAATAGGGTTTGGGATCTTCGGTAGAATTTCCAAAGCTCCAATTGCCCAACATTTCAAACATGGTGTGGTGATAGGTATCAACACCCACTTCTTCCAGGTCGTTATGTTTACCGCTTACCCGTAAACATTTTTGCGTATCGGCAACCCGAGAATGCAAAGGTTTCTTGTTTCCAAGAAAAAAATCTTTGAATTGATTCATTCCTGCATTGGTAAACATCAGGGTAGGATCGTCTTTAATTACAATAGGCGCAGAAGGAACAATAGCGTGCCCTTTCGATTTAAAAAAATCAAAAAAATGTTGTCGTATTTCTGCACTCTGCATCATGCCCGGTTGAATTTTAAGATAAATTTACAGGTATTATGAAGTTATCTTTGCCTGTTATAAAAATTTAAGATGGCAAAGGTATTTCGTTTGTGCCATTAGATAAAACATTGATTGCGGTAATTGTAAATTCTGCCGTGTTTTAAAAAGAGATGAAAAAAATTAAGTATTACTATAATACCAATACGTTACGTTATGAAAAACTGGTAACCCCACTACACGTAAAGCTTTTAAGATTTTTTGGTTTTATCGCAACAGCTTTTGTAACTGCATTTATTATTGTTGCAGTTGCCTTTCGTTTTATTCCTTCGCCGCAGGCAAAAATTGCTGAAATGAGATATGAAAAAGTGAAACAAAATTATGATGATCTTGTGTCGCAGGCGGCAATGTTACAACAGGAAATGGCTTCGCTCGAAAAAAGGGATAACCAGGTGTACCGCTCCATTTTTGAGGCAAATCCTTTACCCGACAGCGCCCGGGCAAAACTCACCGAAAAGAAAAATGAGTTTCAAAAAATAACCGCAATTAATGATGAACAACTTGGAAATGAACTGGCAAAAACGCTGAATAATATCAGTGCAAGAATAAATTACCAGTTTGCCAGCTACAACGAAATTGAGAACCTGATAAAGAACCAGGGCCAGAAGTTGGCGTGTATTCCTGCAATACAACCGGTAAGTAATCGGGATCTTGACAGGATTGCCTCGGGATTTGGCATGAGGATTGATCCAGTATATGGAACTGTAAAAATGCATAAAGGGCTTGATTTTACTGCGCCACAAGGCACACCAATTTATGCAACAGGAAACGGAACGATAAAAGTTGCAGGGCAAACCGGAGATGGGTTCGGCAATCATGTTGTAATCAATCACGGTTATGGATATGAAACTTTATACGGGCACATGTATAAGGTGAAGGTGAGAGTTGGAGAAAAGATTAAACGTGGTGAAGTGATAGGATGGGTAGGAAGTTCGGGAAAAAGTACCGGCCCGCATTGCCATTATGAGGTTCATATAAATGGCCAGGAAGTTGACCCGGTTTATTTTTTTTATAACGATCTTACACCCGAACAGTTCGACAGAATTTTAAAAATTGCTTCTACGGGAAGTGCAAAAAGTCTTGATTAATGCCACAGCCGCAAATAACCTTTCAGTTTGACGATGACGCTCAGAAAAAAAATGAGGAGAAGATCGTTGTTCCGGAAAGTTTATTACCACAAAAATCAAAGAGAGGCAGAAAAAGCTTAAAGGCAATGGGTATTGACGCTGATCTTATTGAAATTCCTGAGGATGAAATTCTATTTAAAAAGCAATATTATTCTATTGGCGATGTGGCTGCC
Organism: Ginsengibacter sp.; assembly: GCF_057362405.1. Lineage (NCBI taxonomy): Bacteria > Pseudomonadati > Bacteroidota > Chitinophagia > Chitinophagales > Chitinophagaceae > Ginsengibacter > Ginsengibacter sp. The sequence continues at coordinate 13,909 of NZ_JBMQQG010000005.1, read as the reverse complement.
ATGTTTAAAGAAAATACGTCATTAATAAGATATTGGGAAAATGAATTTTCTATTTTAAAGCCAAAGAAAAATAAAAAAGGAGATCGCTTTTTCAGGCCGGAAGATGTAAAAAATCTTAAGATGATTTACCACCTGCTACGCGAAAGAAAATATACTATTGACGGGGCGAAAGAATTTTTAAAAAATAATAAGGCGGCAGGTGAGCGACATGAAATGATCGAATCGCTGCAAAAAATAAAATCATTTCTGTTGGAGTTAAAAAACAATTTATAAGCGTATGAAAACTTTTTTACCGATCCTTCTTACTGTAATTGCGTCGACTTTTAGTATCATAACGAAAGCTCAGACACAACAGCAATATATTGTACTTGCAGACTCTGCAAAAGATAACACTAAAATGCTTGTAGGTATTATTGATAAAAATGATTTGGTTGGCGATACTTCATTTAGTTGGTATGCAGAGAGCCAAAGAATATACCCAAATCCCGACACGGCTCTTGTAAATGCATTTAGAAATAATACAGACAAAATATATTTTCTTTTTTTTGGTGGTACCTGGTGTGAAGACACTCATTTTATTTTACCTAAGTTTTATAAAACTCAGGAGGCATCGGGATTTCCAGAAAATCGTATTACAGTTTTTGCGGTTGATCGAAAAAAGAATACAACAGGAAATATGGCGCACGCAATGAATATAACCCACACACCTACTATTGTTGTGATGAAAGATGGCAAAGAGTTAGGCCGTTTGGTTGAGTATGGAAAAACGGGCCATTGGGATACCGAGCTTGCAGCAATAATTAATCAATAATTATCGGCAATAATATTATCCTACAATTTTTACTGAAGTTGGAGCAGCAGGTTTTATTTCGTGCTTTTCGTGGAGTTTTCTTATATCGACATTTATATCCTGGCGGAGCTGGTTGAGATCATCCAAAGCCATACCAAATTTTGTAAAATAAATTGTCATAATTATTGCGTTATCATTATTTATTTCCTGGAGAAAAACAGAATGAGTTTGAATTTTTTCTTTTTTAGTTGCAAGAATCCCCTTGATACCGGCAATTACCTTTTCAAGATCTTCTGACGAAGTATTCGAAGACAAGTAAGTCTTTATTTCATTTCGTACAACATCCCTCATACTCCAATTGTCGAGTATACTGTCCACCATTTGTTTATTTGGTACAGTAACCATCGATTTTTCAACCGTACGCAAACGAGTACTCCGCAATCCAATTCGTTCAACGGTTCCTGAAAAGTTATTCACTTTTACCAGGTCGCCAGTTTCAAATGGTTTATCAAAAAAAATGATGAAAGAGGCAATGAGATTTTCAATACTTTCTTTGGCGGCCAGCGCCAGTGCTGCGCCAACAATACTCAATCCTGTAAGAAGATTTCCGATGTTTAAACCAAAAGAAATTTTAAGAATAAAAGCAAAGCCGATAATTATTATTACGACTCTTATTAAATCTTTAAAGAAAAAGAGAAGTTGGTGTTCCCCCGGAGTATTCGCAGTTAACGCCTTGCTTTTAATAATTAAAACTAAAAAATCCATGAAGCGGATTATAAGCAAAATGAAGCTTATAATAATTATCGCCGAAGCAATTCCTTCAACAATATCCTGGCTCGTAACCTTATGAATAGAAAACATAAGTTGCTGAGGGAAATTGAGGCGGTCGATCGCAAACAGGCTTATCAGGACAAACAAAAGCCTTTCAGTAGGTTTAATGATAAGACTATTAAATCTTAATTTATCCAACCTGCCGGCATTCTTTTTAACCAGCCTAAAAAGCAACGCTGTAGCATATTTTGAAATTATTCGCTTTAATACAAACGCAGCGAATATGGTAATTAGAACAATTAAATAATTACGAACTGAATTGTCAAAATACACCTGGTCGAGAAATTTCATGATGCAATTTAAAAAATGCTTCTCAGCTACTGAAGAGAATAAATTTTGAGCTGCTGATTTTTAAGAACGTAAATTTTGTGATTGCTAACTTTAATTGAATTGTTATCCTGTAACGCCGGAGAGAGTATATATTTTTTTGCATCAGGATATGGCGGACTATAGCGATACAAGTTCTCTTTATCAAAACCATAAATCTGTTTATCAATTACGGTTATATCTGTCCAATGCAAAAACGGTAATTTATTCTTGAAACTTCCGTAATAGTCAAAAATGTACAATCCTTTTTCGGGGTCGTATAAATATACAAAGCCATCGCTGTCAATAATCTTTTGAGGACTTGGAACGGAGTCAAATAGCAAGCGGAAATCCTGCGTTTCAAAAATATTATTGCCGCTATCATCTATTTTTTTCAATTTATTATCTTGCTCATCATACAACCAGATGTTATTATCATACGATGTAGTTACGGCATTTACCTGGTAAATATCCTGCTTGCGCAAATTGATGCTGGAAATCACATTCAGGTATTTATCAAGTAGTACAATGGTGGAAAAACCTTTGTAGAAAAGAATGGCTTTCCATGGGTTTTGTGCTTCTACATAACTTAACTTTCCATATTTGGTAACCTGGTTAAAAACTCCAATGGAATCGCCTTGCACATCATATTTTTTTAATTGATTATCCGTGTTAATTACGTACAGTTCTCCAAGGTTATCTACCGTAAACGAAGAGATAGGATATTCGATTTGTTTTAAAAAACGATAGAGCGAATCATCCTGCGCAGCAGCAACAACTGAACTAAATGAAATGGAAAACAGGATAAAATAACGAAGATATTTTTTTAAGGAATTGCTCATGATTCATAATATTTCAGCTCAGTATTTGTTCCGTCGAACACCGCAAAACTGTTGTATTTAATCCAATCCCCAAGATTTATATAGCGGCTGGTATTGCTCAATTTATAATCAAGGGCAAAATGCCTGTGGCCAAAAATAAAAAAATCGTAATGCTTTTTTGCGAGCATTTCTTTGCAATATATAATCAGCCACTCTTTATCTTCTCCTAAAAATTCTTCATCGGTTTTGCCGGTAGCTGCCCTGCTTTTTCGGCTCATATAATTAGCAACACCAATTCCTGTATGAGGATGCAATGCACCAAAAAGTAATTGTGATATTTTATTCCGAAATATTTTCTTCATGAATTTGTATCGATGATCGCCGGGGCCGAGGCCATCTCCATGACCAACTAAAAATTTTTTTCCATTGAATTCAAATTCATGCGGCTCGTGAAAAACTTCAATACCAAGTTCTTCTTCAAAATATCCATTCATCCACATATCATGATTGCCGACAAAAAATTTGATGATAATACCATTGTCTGTAAGTTCTGCCAACTTTCCTAAAATACGTACAAATCCCTTTGGAACTACTTTTTTATATTCATACCAAAAGTCAAAAAGATCACCAAGAATAAATACGTGGGAGGCGTCACTTTTTATTTCATCCAAAAACTTAACGATACGTTTTTCTCTTACAAGACTGCTTGCGTGGTCAGGGGCGCCGAGATGAAAGTCGGAAAGAAAATATATTTTTTTACCAGTGTTAACTTGCATGATTTACAAAAGAAATTAAAAGATTTCATCTGCTATTTCTTCTTTAGTTTTTTTAAAGTGAGCTGCAATTTCAAGAAGTATTGATGATAATGTACCTAATCTAATTGGGTCATGATTAGGAATAGTAATATGATGCTCACCGTCAAGAAAAGTAGTTAATCTAATATGACTTCCTTTTTGACGTGTAATTTCGTAATCGAATTTTTTTAAGAGTTTGATTAATTCTTTTGAAGATATATCTCTTGGGAGTCTCATACTGCAATTACTTCTTCTTTTATCATGTGCAGACGGATTAACTTTGGTTTTTTATCTTCATCAAAATGGCATTCAACTGCCTCCTTAATATTTTTTTTTGTTTCTTCTATTGTATCGCCCTCTGTAAAAATTCCTTCTCCAATAGCCCTTGCAGTATAACCTCCTTCTAATGCTTCTTCAACTAAAAATATTATTTCATTCATTTCTTTTTATTTATTTTCTATAAAGTTAATGTAAACTCTTAAAAGAGATTTTCAATTAAAAGACTCGTCAATCAAAAATAAATAAACTTCTTTAGGGCCATGAACGCCAACAACAAGTGTCTTCTCAATATCGGCCGTACGGCTGGGTCCGGCAGCAAAGGTTATAAAAGAAGGGAGAGAATTGCCGTATTCTGTTTTTAATAGTTTCAGCGCATCCCGCGTTTCGTAAACAAGTTGGTCAACATAGGCAATACAAATATGAACGGGTGCATAAGCGCTTACTGTTCGCCCGCTTTGTTGCGTCGATGTGAGAACCATAGCGCCTGTGCGTGCAATAAGATATTTGCATGTTGTAACCGAAGCATCACAATCCGCCAATGATGACTGGTTAAGTTTAGGAAATTTTTCGTCGTTAAATATTTTTAATAAACGGTCTTCTTTGCAAAAAATATTTTTCCATTTTTTTTCTGAGATTAGCTGTTGCAACTGCAACTTCATATCTGCGTTACTAACGCAAAAAGCAAACTTGCCTAAAAGCTTTGTAAACTCTTCTGCAAATATTATTTCAAGCTCTTCTTTTGGTTGCGGAAATACTGAGTTACTTCCATCACTTTTGGGAAAAGGTAAAGGCACTGAATTGCTCAGTGCCTCTCTTATTTTTTTTAAAATTTTTTCTTTTGAAGAAGAAACCTTCATTGTCTTTTCATTTTGTGAAGGATTCTATGAAATTACCCCTGTAATCGGGGGCTCAATAATTGCTTCTTTTGGATTGTCGATAAAATCCAGCGCCTTCTTATCTTCATAAGGACGTTTGCCTATCAAAGCTTCAACATCACTTTGAAACAGCACTTCCCTCTTCAACAACTCTTTTGCCAGAATTTCAACTTCATTCCTTCTCTCTGTGAGTAATTCTTTTGTTCTTATAAACGCTTTTTCTACCAACTTCCTCACTTCTTCGTCAATCATCTTACCTGTTTCTTCACTAAAGGGCTTTGTAAATGTGTTATCCTGCGCCGGGTCGTAAAAACTTACATTACCAACCTTTTCGTTCATACCATAAACTGTTACCATAGCATATGCCATTTTGGTAATCTGCTGCAAATCGTTGCTTGCGCCTGTTGATATTTTGCCAAAGAAAATAGTTTCCGCTGCTCTTCCGCCAAGCGTCATACAAATCTGGTCAAGCAACTGGTCGGTGTTATAAAGATATTGTTCCTTGGGAGTGTATTGCGCATAACCCAATGCAGCCGTGCCTCGTGGCACGATCGTAACTTTTAACAGCGGGTAGGCATGTTCAAGAAACCAACCACAAATTGCGTGGCCGGCTTCGTGATAGGCAATAATTTCCTTTTCTTCCGGTAGTATTATTTTATTTTTCTTTTCTAATCCGCCAATTACCCTGTCAATAGCATCCTGGAAATCGCTCATGTCAACGGCGTCCTTGTTCTTGCGTGCCGCAATTAGCGCTGCTTCATTACATACATTTGCAATATCTGCTCCTGCAAAACCAGGTGTCTGTTCAGCCAGTTTATGTACGTCGAGTGTTTGAGAAATTTTTATTGGTAATAAATGAACCTTAAATATCGCTTCACGGCCTACAAGGTCGGGGCGGTCGATAGTTATCTGCCTGTCAAACCTTCCGGGCCTAAGTAGCGCATTATCTAAAACATCAGGTCGGTTGGTAGCGGCCAATATGATAATACCGAGGTCGGTTCCAAATCCATCCATTTCTACGAGTAACTGGTTGAGCGTATTCTCTCTCTCATCGTTACTCATCATCATATTTTTACCCCTTGCACGGCCTATTGCATCTATTTCATCAATAAAAATAATACACGGTGCTTTTTCCCTTGCCTGCTTAAAAAGATCACGCACGCGGCTTGCGCCAACGCCTACGAACATTTCAACAAAATCACTGCCGCTTAAACTAAAGAATGGTACCTGCGCTTCACCGGCCATTGCTTTAGCCAACAATGTTTTACCAGTTCCGGGGGGCCCAATGAGCAATGCACCCTTGGGAATTTTGCCACCAAGAGCCGTATATTTTTTAGGTGTTTTCAGGAAATCAACGATCTCCATTACCTCCACCTTAGCTTCATCAAGGCCAGCCACATCGCCAAAGTTAATGTTCACTCTTGCACCCTTATCAAAAAGAGTGGCTTTGGATTTACCGATATTAAAGATACCCCCAGGGCCACCTCCACTTCCGCCGGCACCAACTTTGCGCATCATCATGATAAATAATAAGCCTATCAGTAATATTGGTAGAAGGGTACTAACTATTTGCCCAAATAGCTCGCCTTCATCGCCGGGTCTATCTGGCACCTGTTTTACATCGGGATTTTCTTTATAAAACTGCAACATGTCGGCTGCAAAGGCTTCATCTTTTATTATAGGAAAATAGGCTTGCGGTGGTGGCATTTTCTTTACAGCGTCATAATCAGCCCCAAAAACAGCTTTGTAAAATGCGGGATTATTATCCATTGCCTGTGGTTTAATAGAAACTCTGACGATTTTCTTATTCCCAACAGTTTTTATCTGGTCAACGTCACCTTGTTTCAGCATGGTAAAAAATTGAGTATTTTCAATTTCAACACCACTGCTCGATGTACCTCTATACCAGTTATAACCGATAATACTTGCGAAAATAATTCCGTAAATCCAGTAAATGCTAAGCCTTGGCCGCTTCTTTGGATCCTCTTCGGGACTTTTATTATTATTATTTATAGGATTCAATCTTTTTTGTATTATTTTTTTTTTCTGTTCTTCAGTTGACATATATACTTGCTCGCAATATTTTATTTGTATTGCCCGGTAACTACCGGGATTTTTTAGTTTAAAAGACGAATGTCTTGAATTATTATTTTATAATTACTAATATTTGTTTTTTGGATTTGTCAATGTTCAATTGCCGATGCGTCGCTCCACATTTCTTCGAGCCTATAAAATTTTCTTGGCTCCGGAAGCATGACATGAACGACAGCATTAACGTAATCTATCAAAATCCATTGTTCTCCTTGCCGCCCTTCATGCTTATACGGTAATTCTCCACACTTTTTTTTAACCTCCATCTCAACAGAATCTGCAATGGCTTTAAGTTGTATGTTATTAGAAGCTTCACAAATAATAAAAAAATCGGAAACGGCTTCGGGAATTTTCTTTAAATCGAGGCTAATGATCTTCTCGCCCTTTTTTTCCTGGATTGCATGTATTATGGTTTTGAAGATCTTACTATTTCTGGTCAATCTTGTGAGTGAAGACTTTTTCCTTGAATCCAATACGGTTAAATTATTCAAATGTTATTCATTTTACGTAAATTCTAAATACTTCGTGTACTTAGAAAATAATTTTATTAAGGTAGATTGCAGTTTTGTACAAACTTTTTATCATTCTTCCTTATCAAAAATACTAATTCTTTATCAATCGTTTTTTAATGACGGCTGTACCAAAAAAATTGATAATTCTTGAAAAGGTGGATAGTACCAACAACTATGCCATGGCAATGGTTCAAAAAGGGGAGGCCATAAGTAGCTGTGGCGTATTTGCCAGGGAACAAACCGCAGGAAAAGGCAGGAGAGGAAAAGCCTGGAAAAGTAAGAGTGGTGAGAATGTGATACTGACCGTTACTGAGCAAATGCAGTGGCTACCCGTGCAGCATCAGTTTCAGTTAAGCGCGGCGGTTGCGCTGGGGTGCTTCGACTTCATTTCAAAATACATTAAAGAAAACATAAAAATAAAATGGCCTAATGATATTTTTATAAATGACAGGAAGGCAGGCGGAATTCTTATAGAGAACGCGATTAAAGGTAACTTATGGCAGTGGGCAATTATCGGCATCGGACTTAATATTAACCAGGAAGATTTTGATAAAGAAATAAGAGCCATCTCATTGAAGCAAATAACAGGAATAAATTATGATGTTATTGAGCTCGCCCGGGAACTTCTGGAAACTGTTATAAATAGAATTAATCAACTGAAAGCAGGCGAATTAAACAACCTGCTTCATGATTACAATGAAAATTTATTTTGTCGGAATAAAATGGTAAAGCTTAGAAAAGGAAATATTGTTTTTGAAACAAAAATAAAAAAAGTTAACCCTTTTGGCGAGCTCATAACAAAAGATACGATTGAGAGGAAATTCGAATTTAATGATGTTGAATGGTTGTTAGTCTGAAAGAATTCGCAGCAAATAACTATTTCAATATTTTAAAAAAGGCGTTTTAAATGCTGCTAAAAAATTTGCATTATTAATATTACAAGCTATATGGAAAATCTTTTGCTGATTTTGCAGTAATTTCACCTCTCAATTTTATAAAAAAACTGAAAATATTTTATGGCGAAAGCGATAAGAATGCCTCTTTTAAGTGACACCATGACCGAAGGGAAAATTATTCAATGGAATAAAAAAGTTGGCGATAAGGTAAAGAGTGATGATACCATTGCTGAAGTGGAGACCGACAAGGCAACTATGGACGTTGTGGGATATGAAGAGGGAACTCTTTTATATATCGGTGTAAAAACCGGGGAAGCGGCAAAAGTGAATGATATTATAGCCATTGTGGGGAAAGACGGAGAAGATTACAAATCATTGTTAGGTGCCGAGGGAAATAGTTCAAATGCCTCAAAAAAAGAAGCTCCAAAAAAAGAAACCGAACAGAAGCCAGTGGAAAACAACGTAGCAGCTGAATTGCCTAAAGATGCAAAAGTAATACGAATGCCGCTTTTAAGCGATACTATGACCGAGGGTAAAATAGTTCAATGGAATAAGAAGGTGGGTGACAAAGTAAAGAGTGATGATTCCATAGCTGAAGTTGAAACTGATAAAGCAACGATGGATGTGGTAGGTTATGAGGAAGGAACGCTGCTATATATCGGTGTCGAAGCCGGGCAGGCAGCAAAAGTGAATGAGATTATTGCTATCGTTGGAAAAGAAGGCACTGATGTAAGCGCATTTGTAAATTCCGAAAAAAACAAAGGCAATAATGCTTCGGCACCAACATCAAAAAGCGAAACGCAACCTGAAGCAGTTTCAGGAAGTGCTCTTGAAAAAAATGAAAGCGAGGAAGCGGTGGCCGATTCTTCGTTAGATGGTGGACGGGTAAAAGCATCGCCATTGGCCAAAAAATTAGCTGCGGATAAAGGAATTGACATTTCAAAAATACAGGGTACCGGTGATGGTGGAAGAATAGTTAAGAAAGATGTGGACGCTTACAAGCCAGCTCCGGTTCAGGCTAAAGAAGAAACCAAAAAAGCGGCACCTGAGGCCAAACCAGTTCAGCCATTTGAGCAAACGGGCAAAGAAAGTTTTGTTGATATCCCGAATACACAAATGCGTAAAACCATTGCAAGAAGGTTGGGAGAAAGTATGTTTAATGCCCCGCATTTTTATCTTACCATGGAAATTAACATGGATAATGCAATGAGCTCACGGGTGGCCATAAACGAAATTAGTCCCGTAAAAATTTCTTTTAACGATATGGTCATAAAAGCCTGCGCGATGGCGTTGAGGCAGCATCCTGCAGTTAACAGTAGCTGGATGGGCGAATTCATCAGGCAGAACAAACATGTACATATTGGTTCAGCAGTTGCTATGCCCGACGGGTTAATTGTTCCTGTAATACGTTTTGCTGATCAAAAATCGTTATCTCAAATTGCATCAGACGCTAAAGGTTTGTATGATAAAGCCAGGAATAAAAAATTGCAACCTGATGAATTTAGCGGAAACACTTTTACCATTTCTAATCTCGGCATGATGGATATTGAAGATTTTACAGCCATTATAAATCCGCCTGACAGTGCCATACTTGCGGTAGGTCGCATTAAAGAAATTGTCGTAAAAAAAGGCGATGGATTTGGCGTAACTAATGTTATGAAAGTAACTTTGAGTTGCGATCACCGGAGCGTTGACGGAGCCGTGGGAGCCGCTTTTCTTCAAACATTCAAAAAGTTTATGGAGAACCCGGTAACGATGCTGGTGTGATGAAGCTCCTGACCTCGAAAGCAATTTTATTTTCTATTAAGTATAAAAAACCCAGTTCTCATTTGGAACACAGATAATGACTTTTCCCTTCAAGGAGGGGTTGAGTTGGGGCATTTTTCCTTACATTTAATAGTGAATACAACATTACAATCAACGCTACAACTACTCCGTTTTCATTTTTCTTTTTTTTAATGCCGGTTTATTTTTTTGCATTATGCCAGGTAAATAATATTGACTGGTTTGATGCGGCGCTGGTGTTTGTTATACTTCATTTGTTAGTGTATCCTGCAAGTAATGGGTACAATAGTTATATGGATAGAGATACGTCACCAATTGGCGGAATAAAAAATCCCTTGCAACCAACTAAACAATTATTTTTTGTTACTGTTTGTATGGATGGTACTGCGGTGCTGTTAAGTTTTTTTGTATCGTGGTTATTTGCTGCGGGAATTTTTTTGTACATCGTGGCATCGAGGGCTTATAGTTACAGAAAAATCAGGCTAAAAAAATATCCAATAACCGGCTATTTAACCGTGATAATCTTCCAGGGAGCTGTAACTTTTTTTTTGGTTTATCATGGAGCAGATAGCAACCACACTATTCATGTACCCGTTATTGCTATGGTGGCATCGAGTCTATTAATTGGTGGTTTTTACCCGCTTACTCAAATCTACCAACATGACGACGATTTAAAAGATGGGGTAAAAACAATCAGTTATATATTGGGTTATACCGGTACATTTATTTTTACTGGCATTATATATGTACTTGCTTTTTGTGCATTAGGTCTGCAATTTTTTTTAAACCTGGAAGGCACTAGATTTTTCATTTTGCAAATCTTTATGTTACCCGTGCTCGTATATTTTTTTGTGTGGCTCGCAAAAGTTTTAAAAAATAAAGAAGAGGCTAATTTTAAGAACACAATGCAGATGAATTTGTTGGCTTCAATATGTACCAATCTTGGTTTTATAACACTTTTAATATTGCATCTTATTGAGTAAAATAGTTTCCATAGGCACATCAGTTCCTGCTTTCAGGCATCATCAAAAAGATATTTTATCTTTTATGCAGAATGTGTATGCCATGAACGAAGTTGACAAAAGGAAATTGAAATTCTTATATAATCAAAGTGCTATTGATTCAAGGTATTCTGTTTTACCCGACTATAGTCTTAATGCATTTGAGTGGGAATTTTATCCCGCTACCGAAAACCTGGAGCCATTTCCCAATCTTGAACTCAGGATGAAATGGTTTAATAAAACCGCTCCCGCTCTAACAGTAAATGCTATAGAAAATTGCTTAGAAAATAAAATTGCAAAGGAAGAAATAACTCATTTAATTACTGTAACCTGTACCGGGCTCAGTGCGCCGGGGCTCGATTTGCAAGTCGTGGAAGCATTGAATTTATCGCCGGATATCTTCAGAACGTCTGTAAATTTTATGGGGTGTTATGCAGCAATTCATGGACTTAAATTAGCTGACATTTTTTGCAGGCAAGATAAAAATGCAAAAGTATTGGTGGTGTGCACTGAACTGTGCACGCTTCATTTTCAAAAGGAGAATACGATGGATAATATTGCATCGAGTTTGCTGTTTGGGGATGGAAGTGCGGCAGTATTGGTTACGCACGACGATGCTAAAGAAAATGGATTAAGAATAAAAAAGTTTTACAGTGAGATTGCTTTTAAAGGAAAGAAAGACATGAGCTGGCAGCTTTCTTCCTCGGGGTTTTTAATGACATTGTCAGGTTACGTACCAGATCTGATCGAAGAAGATTTTGATAAACTCCTCGCCAATGCCTTGAAAAATGCTGGTTGTAAAATAGCGGATATTTCTCACTGGTGTATGCATCCAGGTGGCAAAAGAATTCTTAACGCTATTGAAAAAGGTATCAACATAACTCCTGGGGATTTGAAACATTCTTACAGTGTACTAAGAAATTATGGCAACATGTCTTCGCCAACCATTTTATTTGTGTTAAAAGAAATCATGAACTCCATTAAAAATAACGACGGCAAGAAAGCCAATATTTTTGGTGCAGCATTTGGTCCTGGCCTTACTATGGAGACATTTATTTTATCTGATGATTGATTACACTCGTCGCTCATATGAAAAAGAATTACTCGACAACACCGAAATTCCTTTTAAGGACATAGCTGAAAATTTGAGAGAGCTTGATATTATTAATACCCTTCTTGGGGGTCATTCAATAACATTAACGGGATTCAAGCAACTTGCAACTAATAAAAAAAGGATTGCTGTTTGTGAAATAGGTTGCGGTGGCGGCGATAACATGAAAGCGCTTGCGGCATTTTGCAGTAAGAATAAAATAAAAGCGGAATTTACAGGAATTGATATAAATGACGATTGCATTGAATTTGCAAAGAAGAAGGCAACGTATGGAAATGTGCAGTTTATTGTTTCTGATTACAAACTTGTAAATTTCGAAAACAATAAACCTGATATCATTTTTTCATCACTTTTTTGTCATCATTTCACTGATGATGATCTTATAAAAATGTTGCAATGGATGAAACAAAACGCCAAAGTTGGGTTCTTTATAAATGATTTACAGCGTCATCCACTTGCGTATCATTCTATAAAATATATCACGAGACTTTTTTCCAAATCTTACCTTGTAAAAAATGATGCACCTCTTTCTGTACTACGAGGATTTAAAAGAAATGAATGGAAAAATATTTTTGAAATAGCCGGAATTACCAATTATTCCATTCATTGGAAATGGGCGTTTAGGTATTTGATAATTGCTCAAAACATTTAAAATTAAAATCAAACCTCCAGGCAAAATTGACCGACTCTGCTACAAATAAAAACCCAGGTACCCGCGCAAATATTTTTGATGTAGGTATTGTTGGCGGCGGACTCGCAGGCCTTTCGCTTTCAATTTTATTGGCAAGAAATGACTACAAAGTAATATTATTTGAAAAGGAAAAATACCCTTTTCATCGCGTATGCGGTGAATACATCAGTCTCGAAAGCTGGAAGTTTATTGAAAGCCTGGGGCTTAAATTATCGGACTTAAATTTACCAATCATAAAAAAGTTAATCGTTTCCTCTCCTAACGGAAATCAGATAAACGCAGATCTGGATATGGGGGGATTTGGCGTAAGCCGTTTTTTTATTGATAATGAATTAAAAAAAATTGCGATAAAAAATGGAGTGAACATTCAGGAAAAAACTAAAGTAAATGATGTTGTTTTTAATGATGGAAAGTTTGCCATAAAATATAAAAGCGAATCTGTTGCCTGTACCGTTGTTGTTGCATCCTTTGGCAAACGAAGCAATCTCGATGTTAAATGGGAGAGAGACTTTGTCGGCAAAAAACCCGGAAAACTTAATAACTATATTGGTGTAAAGTATCATGTTAGAACAGCATTTCCTCGAGATACAATTGCCTTGCATAATTTCAATAAAGGATACTGTGGAATTTCGAAAATAGAAGGCGATGCTTACTGCCTTTGTTATTTAACGACAGCACAAAACCTTAAAAACAATAATTCTATAAGAGAAATGGAACAAAATATTTTATATAAGAATCCATTTCTTAAACATGTTTTTACAGAAGCCGAGTTTCTTTTTAAAGAGCCGGTAACAATTTCGCAAATTAGTTTTGACAGAAAAACCGTTGTACAAAATCATGTTCTAATGTTGGGAGATGCGGCAGGAATGATAACGCCGCTTTGTGGTAACGGTATGAGTATGGCGCTCCATTCTTCTAAAATCGCCTCGATATACATCAGCCAATATTTAAATAAAGAAATTACGATGACTGAGATGGAAAAGCTGTATAGACAACAATGGGAGAATAATTTTGATAAGCGCTTAAAAGTGGGTCGCTTTATCCAGAAAATGTTTGGAAAAGAAGTTACAACCAACCTGTTTATTAGTTTGCTCAAACTTTTTCCCTTCCTGGTTAATAAGATTGT
>NZ_JBMQQG010000004.1:0-4335 GCF_057362405.1 Ginsengibacter sp. | reverse complement strand
ATATCAGTAAGCAGTTCAGTAGAAACGTTTTCCGCCAGAAGATTAAGTGCCGTAATTGCTTCATGCAAATTAGGCTTGAACAAAGTTGCATTTTTATAAGAAAAGAAATTTTTTCGTTTAGGGTCCACCGTTATCGGAATATTATTTTTGTTGCAAAGTTCAATAGTATTCTCTATAATATTTTGTGTGAGAATTCCTTTGTTATAGTCTTCAAGAATTACTACGTTAGGCTTTTCCGAAAGAATATATTTTTCTATTTGATTTTGCAGTTTGGTTTCATCTGTTTCGTCTAAATCTTCCGTATGTTCAGCGTCGAGCCGCATCATTTGTTGGTTACGGCTTATGATCCTTATCTTATTTGTAGTAATTCGTTTCTTACTTTCGAAAATAAAACGGGTATCAATATTATTATCCAACAAAAGTTGTTTAAGGTGGACACCATCTTCGTCATCACCAAGGATACTTATCAGTGCTACTTTGGTTCCCAAGGCCTGGACATTTAGAGCAACGTTGCCGGCTCCGCCGATCCGCTTTTCACGCTTATCGACAGCAACTATTGGAACAGGCGCTTCGGGCGAAATTCTTTCTACATTACCCCACCAATACGTATCGAGCATAACATCGCCTATTACAGCAACTTTCATTTTTGAAATATCACTAAACAGCTTATCAAAATCAACATCCATTATTCAAGGTTTGAATTATGCTTTTTTGGAGAAACCATATAATAAATGGGGATTCCCAGTAAGGCTATTATTAAACCCGGCCAGGTAAAATCAGGCTTGTAGATAATTAATAGAATACAAAAGGCCGAACCCATAATTATATAAAGAGCGGGCAACACAGGGTAACCAAAGGCTTTGTAAGGTCTTTCTGCACCAGGCCTTTTCTTTCTTAAAATAAAAATTCCCCAAATAGTTAACACATAAAATATTACTACTACAAAAGAAATCATATCGAGGAGGTCTCCGTATCTTCCGCTAAGGCATAACAGTGACGCCACCACGAATTGAGACCACAGTGCCCATTCAGGAACTGCATGACTATTTAATGTCGCAGCTTTCTTAAAAAATAATCCATCTTTAGCCATGCTATAATATACCCTGGCGCCGGCAAGAATAAGTCCATTATTACAACCAAAAGTTGAAATCATAATCATAATGGCAATTACATAAGTGCCTGCGTTTCCAAACATCGAATTTGCCGCAGCCACAGCTACCCGGTCGTTTGTTGCAAAAGCAAGGTCGTGCAATGGCAACACAGCAACATACATAAGGTTGGCACAAACGTATATTATCGTAACAATAAAAGTTCCTAAAAAAAGGCTAAGGCCAATATTTCGCTTAGGATTTTTAATTTCGCCTGCTATGAACGTCACATTGTTCCGTGCATCGCTGCTAAAAATTGACCCGACCATACTTGCGGCGATTGCTCCCAAAATACCTGCACCAACAACTCCCTCAACGCCACCGGTATCAGATAATTTTTTCATGCTAAAAGC
Organism: Ginsengibacter sp.; assembly: GCF_057362405.1. Taxonomy (NCBI): domain Bacteria; kingdom Pseudomonadati; phylum Bacteroidota; class Chitinophagia; order Chitinophagales; family Chitinophagaceae; genus Ginsengibacter; species Ginsengibacter sp. The sequence continues at coordinate 2,834 of NZ_JBMQQG010000004.1, read as the reverse complement.
GTCCACCCAGTTTGTGTGCCAAACTTCGGGCTTAAAGAAAATGATACCTGCTATAATTAATCCGAGTAAAGACAGAATTTTTGTGGATGTAAAAATATTCTGAATCCATTTTCCGCCTTTAACACCTTTTGTATTGGTCCATGTGAGAAATGCAATTAAAATAATGGCAACTATTTGGGCTACACTTATTGTGAAGAAAGTTTCAACTCCTTTATTAGTTAACCCGGTACTTATTTTTAATAAATAATTTGTTTCGCTTAAAGAAGGATTTAAATAGGCGGCAAACTTTGAAAAGGCAACACCTACGGCCGCAATTGTTCCTGTTTGAATAACAGCAAAAAAACTCCACCCATACACGAAACCGGTTAATGGATTATAGGCCTCTTTAAGATAAACGTATTGTCCACCTGCTTTCGGAAACATGGCGCTTAATTCGCCATAGCTCAATGCCGCCGTAAGCGTCATGAAGCCCGTAAGCAACCAAACGATGATGAGCCATCCTGCACTTCCAACGTTACGGGTAATATCCGCACTTACAATAAAAATACCCGAACCAATCATAGATCCGGCAACAATCATTGTTGCATCAAAAAGGCGGAGGCTTGGCTTAAACGACGTAGCATGTTCACTCATAAAAACACCTGTTTTAATAAACAGGGTTGAAGATAAATATTTATTTCAGATTGGTTTGGGTAATTACTTTTTATTTTCAGAAGAATAAAGAGTGTTAAGACCTTCAATCACATCTGGTGTTATGTTTAATGTGGAATCTTTATAGAACATAAACCCAGGCTCGTAAGAAAATATGTAAGAGTATTTTCCATCTTTATTATAGTCTTTCAAGAAATTTTGAATGCGGGTTAAGATGTCTTCCTTCATTTTTGAATTATAATTGTATAGTTCATTATCGATTTGCTGTTTTCTCGACTGGAGGTCCTGTTGCATTTTATTAATTTCCTGCATAGCGGATTCTTGTTCCTGCTGATTCATAGTTGGGCCCTTTTGCTGCAGTTGCGCAGCACGAGCCTGATATTTTTTTTGCAATCCGCCAATCTCATCATTCGCAGCAGACTGTTTGCGCTCAAAATCAGCTTTAATTTTCTTATAGTACGTATAATTATTTTGTAGTGAATCAAGATCTATATAAGCCACTTTAGAGCGAGCCGTTGTTGTTCCATTTCCTTTTATTGCCTCAGACCTGAAACTTTGTATATCCAGTTTCCTGGACTCATTAAAATGCAGGTAGTATAAGTAACCTACAAGGCAAATCAAAACAATATTTATAATGAGTAAAATATTCTTCATGAAAATAATTTAAGAACGGCAAGATAGAAAAATCGAAACGTTTTAACGGGTCAAACATCGTTGATTTAGGAAAGACTTAACAGCAGCCTCACAAATACTGCGTGGGACAGGTTTTGGGAATGTTCGCGTTTTGCAGAATAAATCAGTTTTACTTATAATTTATCAGAACGTTTTGTGCCTGGGTACAACTCAAACTCCAATAAACGGCAATCGATCTTGCTGGTATAAAATTCAATGCGGCGCTTTGCCTTTAAGCCGATTTTTTTGGCAAGTTCAAGATTTCCTGTGAATACATAACCTGTGTAACCTTTACATTTCTTTTTCATAAAATCGCCTATTTGAGCATAGGTATCCTGCAATTCATCGAGGTTGCCTAACCTTTCTCCATATTCAGGATTAAAATAAATGACACCCGGCTCATTTTCCGGGATTATGATATCCCTAAAATCGCAGACTTCAAACTCAATTAATTCTTCAACCCCTGCCGCACCTGCATTTATTTTAGAAATATTTATCGCATCTGCACTTATATCTGAAGCCATAATCCTGAGCTGAGGCAAATCAATAACCTGCGCGGTTAATTTTCTTTTTTCTTTTTCATAGAAATTTTCATCAAAACCGAGGATGTGTTTGAACCCATAATTATCGCGAAATAAACCCGGACGCCTGTTGGTTGCCAGTAGCGCTGCTTCAATTGCAACGGTTGCCGAGCCGCACATCGGGTTAATAAATACACTTTGCCGGTTCCAATTAGTTGCCATCAGCGTGCCAGTAGCAAGGGCCTCCAACATGGGAGCCTTTCCCGGAATTTTTCTATAGCCGTGTTTGGCCAAAGTTTCGCCTGAAGTATCAATAAAAATCTCCGCAACTTCATTTTTCCAAAATAAGTGAATTACGGTGTTTTTTAAATCTGAACCTGAATTGGGCCTCACCTGCGTCTTTTGCCGGAAACGATCTACAATAGCGTCTTTCACTTTCACATTGGCAAATAAAGAATTATTTATTGTTGGATGATCAATCGAACTTGTAACAGAAAAATATCCATCTTTTGAAATAATATTTTCCCACTCAATTCCAAATGCTGAATCGTATAACTCTGCAGGACTGTCGCACGGGAAGGATTTGAGCGAATACAAAACCTGGCTGGCGCATCGAATATTCAAATTCAGTGTAATGCAATCGTGCAACGTTCCATTTAATTCTACGCCAGTAGAAAAAGTTTGCACTATTTTAAACCCCAATTCTCTCACTTCTTTTTCCAAATAGACAGATAGTCGCTTGTTACAAGTAACTATAATACGGGGTGGCTTGTTGAACAGTGGCATGGTAAGCAAACATAAGAAATGTTGAAATATGGAAATTTGTATTATCGCAATTTTCTAAACTTCCAAAGAATAATATCCCCGTCAGTCCAAATTATTCCGGCTGAGTGAAGTTATGCAACCTGGCGAGTTCATTAATGCCAATAACATTTTTACAATTGAGTTTATCGAATATTCTTGCTTTGTGCGTACCTACTGTGGATGTAT
>NZ_JBMQQG010000003.1:0-8179 GCF_057362405.1 Ginsengibacter sp. | reverse complement strand
GAGTATAATGTATTGGAGCCATATATCGGCAAAACATGTAACGACATATAATTTTTAACTCCTGCCAGCGCATATTTCATTGAACCTTTTGCTTTATAAATAATCATTTCCTTTCCCATCATTGGCTCTATTACGGGAATAACGGTTTTGTCTTCTTCAATAATTACTGAATGGATACCGGATAAAATGTCTTGTCTTTCCTTTGGTTGACTTGCTATATATTCGGCAATCTTTGCATCCATATGTTGATTATTTTAAAAAGTTCGAATTTGTTTATTACTTGCAACCGCAATTGAGAAAGTGGCGAAATTTATTTCCATCTGCCCAAATTAAGTGATAGTGAAATTAAAAATAAAAGTTGATGATTGACCCCCTCTATTTTGAATTACTGTAAACATGAAGGATCTCATCTTCTACTTCAATTTCCTTTTGGAAGTGTAATCCAAGTTTGGTAAGTAGTTTAATGGACTTTGTATTTTGAGGAACTGTTGTTGCCACCACGGGATAATAGCCGGGAGTCTTGCTCACCATTGATAGTACTTCCTTTGCCGCTTCATAGGCGTAACCAATGCCAATAAATTCAGGAAGGAAGGCAAAGCCAATATCAAAATTTTCGAGATAGTTACGTTTCATAAATGATATTATTCCAACAGGCGTATTATTATCTCTTGTTCTCGCTACCCAATAGAATAAATTTTCAGCGCTTAATATTTTGGTAACGTAAGCAATTGCATCATCATTGGTGTGCACATGCCTGTCGCCAATAAATGCTATCCATCCTTTAGTATTCACAAGTTTTTTTACAAAATCACAATCATCTATTGTTAAAAGATTTAGGCTAAGCCTCTCCGTTATAATTTCGTTTTGCATTTTTCTGTATTAAGAATATCGTTGGCGTGCCTCTCAAGCGAAGAAGAAATCAGGAAATAAAACAAATGATAGAACTCACCTGAAAGTCGCATGAAGGCTCGTTTATCTAATTAACGGTATTGAAAAATAAAATACAGAACCCTTGCCCGGTTCGCTATTCACGCCTATCTTTCCATTATGACGACGAATAATTTCGGTTGATATAAATAGACCAATTCCAAAACCAGGGAATGTTTTTTCGCTTTTACCTTCTACCCGGTAGAAGCGTTCAAATATTTTTTGCTGGTCGTTCTTGTCAATACCAATTCCAAAATCTTCCACTGAAACAATTAGGTTGTTATTTTCAACAACACATTCAACTTCTATTACGCCGGAATGCGGAGAATATTTTACGGCGTTCGTAAGAAGGTTGGTGATTACCTGGCCAATCCGTTCCCTGTCCGCATATAAGGTTGTCATCACCATTTTTGAAAAATTAATATTGTACTCAGGGCTAATATGTTTTATCTCGTCAATAATTTCCTGTATTAATTCTGTTATTTCAAAATTTTCTTTATGCAGCGTAAGGCTTCCCGATTTTATTTTCGACACATCCAGCAGGTCTGAAATAAGGTTGGTCAGTTTTAAAATTTGTTTGTCAATTATGCTGAGTGATTTTACAAGAAAAGAATCTTCGCTGCTGGCATAAGTGCTTTGTAAAATCTGCGTATACGCCTTAATAGAAGTTATGGGAGTTTTTAATTCGTGGCTGGCCAGACTTATAAAATAATCTTTTTGCTGATCCTGTTCCTTCATTTCCTGTATATCGGTACTGGTACCCACCCACATCTGAATTTTGCCCGTTACATCCCGCTGCGGTACGGCACGGCTTAGCTGCCAGCGGTATTCGCCATCGCGTCTGCGGAAACGATGTTCAAACAAGAAATTATTGCCTGTATTAACCGAATGTTTCCATGCATTTATGTTATCCGTTCTTTCATCGGGGTGCACTATTTGTATCCAACCTCCGCCGGCCATATCCTGCATAGTAAGCCCTGAATAATCGTATACGGACTGGTTAAAATAATTTAGATTTCCTTCTGCATCGCCTGTCCATATAAACTGCGGCATTGAGTCGGCAAGCAACCTGAATTTTTCTTCACGTAACAATAAAATTTGCTGGTAATTTTTTTCGTCAGTTATATCCCTTACAGTTCCCAATAATTTAGATGGCTCATTTCCTTCATCATAAAAAACTTTTCCCTTCGCCTCTATCCAATGGACAGAACCATCATTCCAGACGATTCTAATTTCATAATGTACATTGCCGGTATGTAAGCCTTGTTCAATCGCATTATTCCTTACCTGCAAATCATCCGGATGTATGTGTTTAAGTATTTCTGAATGGAGTAGGTTATCTTCCTGCCTATAACCAAATATTTCATAAAATCTTTTTGAAAACTTGGCCTCGTCGGTTTTAAAATTTAATTCCCATAATCCCAATTCGCCGGCATCGATAACAATATTCAGCCTTTCCTCACTGTCTTCTATTTTTTGCCTTGCTTCAACTTTTTCAGTTACATCAATAAATGATATCATAATGGCCGGCATATTGCCATCAGCCTCCATCAAAGGTGTATATTGAAAATCAAGATAGAATTTCTTCAGGCCATCACTGCCATGTATATACGCAACTGATTCAATTTCCTTATACGTTTCGCCGGATTCAGATACTTCATCCAGCAGCTTAATATACTTTTGCTGTTTCAGTTCAGGAAAAACTTCCAGCAATTTCTTACCAATTACTTCGTCACCTTTCTTTCGCCAGATATTTTCAATCATCACCGGGTTCGCCAATTCTATAATATAATCTTTTCCTCTCACGATTGCCTTGCCTACCGGCGAGTTCATTACTATACTGCGAAACCTGCTTTCACTTTCTTCAACCCTTTGCCTGGCCAGTACCTGTTCACTTACATCCGTGCCCACCGTCATAACACCGTTTATTTTTCCTTCGGCATCATACAAGGGTTCATAAACGAAGTTTACATAGGCTGTTTCAAGCTTTCCTTTTCGTAATATTTTAACAGGGAGTTCTGTTGCGGAAAAAGTAATTCCGTTATGGTATGCATCATCCAATAATTCTTTTATGCCCTGCGGTATTAACTCGGGCATTGATTGCAGGATGGGTTTATTGATCACTTCTTCATTTTCTCTTCCCCACAAAGCCAAAGCCTTGTCGTTGGCAATTTCCACTACATAATCATTGCCCCTTAAAATGGCAATAGCCACCGATGCCTGCAATATAGTTAACCGGAGATTTCTTTCGCTTTGCTGCAGTGCTATTTCATATCTTCGTTTATCCGTAATATCTGTGTGAACGCCTACCCATTCTCTTGTAGATCCATCACTGTTCAATATTGGAATAGCCCGGATGCGGAAATGGCCCCAGTGGCCGTTCTTCATAAATACACGATGCTCAAAGAAAAATGTTTCTTTCTTTTTCAATGCTTCATTCCATGCATCAATAGTGGGTTGTATATCATCAGGATGAATGGCATTTGCCCAGCCATAACCCTGGTATTCTTCGTAAGTCTGACCAGTGAGGGCTGCCCAGCCGGGCTGCTCCCCTGCCATTTCACCGGCAGCATTATTAGTCCACAAAATGCCATTAACTGCAGCTATCGCAGCCTCGAACCGTTGCTCGCTTTCTTCTACTTTCTTTTTTGCAATGGCACTATCCGTTACATCAATTAAAATACCGGTCAGCCGCTGCGGAGTTTTACCAGGAGTAAAAGTTGTTTTGCCTTTGGCTCTTACAATTCGCATCAGCTTTGTTACAGGATGTATAATAGTATACTCATGGTCGAGGCACCCGCCTGAAGAAAAGTCTAATGCTTTTTCAATCGCATTTATTAATGGCTGCCGGTCTTCATACTTAACAACACTAAATCCTCTTTGAAGACTAAATTCTTCGCCGGGTTGCAAACCATGCCACTCTTTCAACCGGTTATTCCCGGTAAAGCGATTTGTAGCAGGATCAATAGTCCATGCGGCTAAATCTGCAGCATCAATTGCGAATTGCAGTTGGTTTCTGCTCTCCGTTAGTTCGTTAAAATTTAAGACTTTTTCTGTTGTTTCTGTACAGGTTACAAAAACACCGGCAGGTGTCCCCGATTCATCATTTACCGGGCTATAGCTAAATGTCCAATACACATCTTCTATTTTACCATTGCGATAAATGGGCAGCAACATATCCTCGTTCCAGTTGGCTTCACCACCCGACAAAACCCGGTCAATAATAGGTCTAATATCCTTCCATATTTCTTTCCAATAATCTTGGCCGCGGCTGCCAAGAATATCGGGGTGTTTGCCATCTTTACCCAGGCTGGGACGGTATGCATCATTGTAAAAGCAAATCAAATCCGGCCCCCAAAATAAAAACATGGGGAACTTTGAATTAAGAATGATGCTTAAAGTGGTACGCAAACTTTGGGGCCACGTGGACGGCTCTCCCACTAGGGTTTTGCTCCAGTCTTTCGCACGAATCAATGCACCCATTTCTCCGCCGCCGGAAAGGAATTGAAGTGTTTCTGATTGATGAGTTTTGGCATCAAAATACTGCATAGAAGCTGTCAAATAAAATTTTAATAAGCACGCATCAAAGAAGTTTTAAATTTAAATACAAATTACCAATTACTAATATTCCATCTTATTTTTAATTGATGCGTTAATATTATAATGATAATTACACTTTCCCGTACTAACTCTAATAAAATTGCCTTCCCTTGTAAGTAACAAAAGAAGGCAATAAGATTAAAACCGAAAAAATTATTTTATTGAAACAGGTACCTTCAGGTGCTCCCATTCCAGCGCGAACCCTTTACTATCTATTACAAATTTCATGCGCTCATTCATGGTGGCTGATTTTTGAGGTTTTACCGTTACCCTTAACACGTCATTTGCAGGTTCTTCAGTAGTGCTCTCATCGTTTTTTACTCCCCACTGTCCTGTCTTGGAATTAAAAATAATCACCCATTCTTTTTCCCCGGGGATAGCATACAAGCTATATTTTCCTGCCTTGAGCGATTTTCCTTCTACCATAATGTCTTTGCTGGTTTCGAATATGGTAGCCTCGTTAGCACCTGCTCTCCAAACTTTATCATAAGGAACAAGGCCTCCCCAAATTTTTCTTCCCTTAACTGCGGGGCTGCTGTAGTCAATGGTAATGGTAGCATCCCCAATTTTTCCGGTTGCAGTGGCCGGCGGGCTTGGTCTTTTTGATTTATCTTCCTGCGCCCAAACAAGAGAAGTAATAAACATGCCGACAAAAGCCAGGATAAACGCTTTTGAAATTATCATCTTTTTCATTGTTGTAAAAGGTTTAATTGTTTAAATAGATATTTTTTGAGAGACTAAATGTACTGATTTCCCGGAGCAGTGAGAAGGAATTATTTTATGGGTGGAATATTCCTTTTATTTTCAAAATTATTTATCGGACAACCGGTAAAAAGGGGAAACTATTTAACACTAACCTTTCATACAATTTTCGCTCAGCCAAAAAATTAATTCTCGTCTGGCATTCGTCGTTAGTTTGGGTTCATAATTAAGAACAATATTTCCACGGTTAAAATAATGTAGCCATTATCAATTTAAAATGCAGTATGCGTTAACCATCTTTGAAAATCATCTTTCCCGTCGTCAACTCAACCAGGCCTTCTGGCTTTATTAATATTTCTTAACCTCCGCTGCCTTCTTTTTAAAAGCCTGATTGCGAATTCTTTTGGAAAAGCGAACACGCCAAACAATAACATGTAAAGCCCAATTGCTGCAGGAATGTAAATAAAGCAAACAAAAAATGCAAAAAGCGTAAAGACGATACTGTATCCGTATGTTAGTTTAATACAATGAAAAAGCTCCCTGCTATCTTCAAAAATCAGGAATTTATTGTACGTATAAGCGCATAACCAATATGACGCAACCGCAATCATAAAGTAGTTAAAACCAAAAATAGCTAATGCCAGCTTGCCATCAGTTTCCAGGTATTCGGCAAGGATTGCTGTTGGAAATGGAGTAAATGTTATCATTAACAAAACGAAGCCATTCACCCAGGGCAATCTGCTATCGGTTTTCTTAATATAGGTAAATACATGGTGATGGTTTATCCAGCAGACAAGGATCGTTAAAAAGCCAATTAGAAAGGCAAGAAATGGTTCCCAATTGTGGATGTACGATTTAAGCAAACCTTTGCCATTTTGCGGATGAAGGATTTGAATCAAATCCAAAACCAAGAGTGTAATAGCGATTGCAAAAACCCCATCACTAAATGTTTCTAATCGTGCTGTTTCCTTTAAACCGCCTTCCGCAGGCTTTTTACTATTGCTCATGTGTAACGTGGTTGTTGAAACTTGTAAAGATGCTCTATCAAATATACTCCTTGTTAGTCTTTATTGCCAGGTCCTGCCAATAGCGGAAAATAAAGATATTTCTTCTTTTGCCGCGTCTAATCTAGATCTGGTACCAGTTTTGATATATAGCTCGTTGAAGAATCTTAATTACCATTTTTGAAATAGCATAACCAACTTAAAATAAAAATCCATTATTATGAAAAAGATATTTGCAGTTCTCTTTATTACCGTATTAACTACAGGCACTTTTGGGCAGACAGACTCAACTATGAGTAAGATGCATAAAATGAAAAAGAGAGAAATGATTAAGGGAGATTGTGTAATGATGAAAGACGGTAAAATGATGGTAATGAAAAATGGACAAACCAAAGATATGGACAAGGACATGGCCCTGGGAAACGGCACCACTGTTATGAAGGATGGCACTGTAAAAATGAAGGGTGGAAAAACGATGATGATGAAAGACGACGACTGTATTTACATGAATGGGAAAATGAGTAAAATGAAAATGAATAAAATTAAAAGCGATTCACTGGTGAACTAATAAGATGAAACTACATCACCCTTTTCACATTAAACCAGATTAGCACATCCGGGATGATAATTATCAGCAGTATTTAATAAACCATTTTCCGGGGATCTTTAAAATTACGGTCATAGAATGCAGGGAATAACAAACACCCCGCCTTTGACTGAGTGTTTTATTTGACTAATAAAATTGTGAAACCATAAGGCAATGAACAAATAATTAACCCAGAGAATGTGTTGCCGAAGTTTGCGACCCACGGGTGTGTAAAGCCACATCCGGAAAGACTAAACCGGGGACCAGTTCCATCTGCATTTTGTACCCTTGTATTACCGTGAATTGAGAGCGCTTTTTCCAAAGAAACATAACGATCGATATTATGAAAATAATCCAGTTTTTTACTATACGAAAAATTCATTTTATCTACATCCAATTATCTGCCAATTCGTTGTAAGTTTGTGATTGATTTATAATTCATAATCGTATGCAGGAACAATTCGCTATGTCAAAAAAAAATTATCTCCCCATCCTTTTAATTTTCGGGCTTTTGCTGTTCATTAACCAGTATAGCTTTGCCCAAATGAAGGTATTGCAAAAGGGTTCCAAAGCACCCATGTTCACCACCAAGGCCAGTCTGGCGGGCAATGAATTTAGTTTTTCCTTAAAGAAAGCCCTTGCGAAGGGACCGGTAGTATTATATTTCTATCCCGCTGCGTACACAGGCGGCTGTGATCTGGAAGCACATACTTTTGCCGAATTAAAGGATAAATTTACGGCCGCAGGAGCCACCATTATTGGTGTATCAGCCGATGATATTCAGCGATTGAATTCGTTTTCATCTAACCCGGATTACTGTGCAGGAAAATTCCCGGTTGCTTCAGACGCCGGGGGTAAAATCGCAGCTACCTATGGCCTGGGGATGGTGCCTCCGCAAGCAGGTGTTAAAGATGTAACAGGCCAGCAGGTTACCCACGGATTCATTCCACGCACAACATTCGTTATTAATAAAAATGACGAAATTGTAGCCGTCTTTTCATCAGCAACAGATCATATATCGCCTGATGAACACGTAAAAAAATCATTAGCAATAGTAACGACGCTGTAGTTTCAGGAGAGGCCATTTGTTTAGAATTGATGCCCCCGCTATACTTAGTGTGTTCATAACCGTTAGTTGCCCATTCCCTGATTATTGAAACGTTTTAAAAAATGGCCTTCAAAGCAGTTTTAGAAATGCCAAAAAACATCCGTATTTAGCAACCATACTTATTCTATTCCTCCAATTGCAAATTGATCGCCTGCTTTCACAACATTATTGCCGGCAAAATCTATTTCAAGCATTTTTTCACTTTCAACATAATTATGAAACTCATCTTCGAGCCTCATAATTATTTTGCGT
>NZ_JBMQQG010000002.1:0-21882 GCF_057362405.1 Ginsengibacter sp. | reverse complement strand
CACCAGGCGCTTAAACCATTTGAGTTTTCCTTTATAAGGCGGGTATTTAATTCCCGGGTCAAACCAGGTGGGCGTTTTCATTACCGGTTTGTAATGAATAAATGTGTCGAAAGAATACTTTCCATGATACGCCCCGATGCCGCTGCTGCCGATCCCACCAAAGGGAAAGCGCAAATTTGCAAAGTGCCACAATGTATTGTTAACACAGCCACCACCAAAGGCAATGCTCTCCATCCATGTTTTTTCCTTCTGCTTATCTTTTGTAAAAACATAAAAAGCCAGGGGTGTTGGATGTTGCTTTACAATTGCCATTGCCTCATCCATAGATTTGAAGCTAATTACAGGTAGCACGGGCCCGAAAATTTCCTCTTTCATAACATTTGAATCGGGACCTACATTATTCAAAATAGTAGGAGCTACAAATAAAGAGTTCCGGTCTTTTTGACCTCCTGCGACTATTTCTCCTTCAGTGAGATAGGATGCTATTTTATCGAACTGTTTCAAGTTGATGATTTTGCCGTAATCGTGACTTTCCAATGGATTTTCACCTAAAAAGTTTCGCATGGTTTCCTTTACCGCGCCAATAAATTTATCTGCTATGTCTTCGTGAACCAGCAAATAATCCGGTGCCACACAAGTTTGCCCTGTATTGGTAAACTTTCCAAACACTATTCGCCGGGCACTGGAGCTAATATCAGCATCTTTCTCAACAACCGCAGGACTTTTACCACCTAATTCCAGTGTTACCGGAATCAGTTCTTTTGCCGCCGACTCATAAATTGCCTTCCCAACAGCGATGCTTCCGGTATAAAAAATATGGTCAAAGCGAAACTGTTTCATAATGCCTGGAACTACTATCGCCCCGGGACCCTGTACGACTTTCACATAGGTTGTTGGAAAAATTGATTTCAATATCTTTTCAATAACAGCAGCTGTTGCAGGCGCCAGTTCACTGGGCTTTAATACAACACAATTTCCTGCTGCTATAGCTCCTACCAAAGGCACTAATGATAACTGAAGCGGATAATTCCATGGCGCTATAATCAACACCACGCCTAAAGGATCAGGATATAGCTTGCCGGATGAAGGAAAATTTAAAAGGGTAGGGCTGAGGTTCCGTGGTGTCATCCAACGACGCAAATTCCTCAGGCTGTAATTGATCTCGGAAAGCAACAGTCCTGTTTCAGTACCATATGCTTCTTCCGGGCTTTTTTTAAGGTCGGCATTTAATGCATCAGAAATTTCCTGTTCATTTTCCAGTACTGCTCGCTTAAGCAATCGTAACTGTTGCATTCTATAAGCGTATGTCCTGGTTGCACCAGTTTCATAATAGCGGCGCATCTCCTGCAATTCAATATTGTAAGGCGAATCGTTCATTACTTATTTTTTAGGCTACCAAATGCCATCGCGATCAAAGAATTTATATCGTTTAAGCTCATTGAGTAACCAAATTCATTTTCAGGAAAGTTTTTTGCTCCAAATTATGTTTTAATGTAACCCTGATACTGATCAGCCGTCATGCAATCTTCCCAAAATTAGCGGGTTATAAGTTAGCAATTTTCGATAGTTTTTTAATTAGAATCCACACAATCATGAAAATAGGAAGTAGTTTGAGATGGATCTTACTTAGCCTCACTTTTGGAAACAGCATTCGGTTTTTCGCAACATACCGGGATGGCTTTATTTGCTGGGTTCACCTTCGGACTCATGTAAGGAATTCCCAGGCCCAATCCCCGAAGAATCAATAGGCAGGCGAGTAAGGTCATCATGTACGGATATGCTTTACGTATTTTTTGGCGGATGCCAACACTCACATAGTTTCCGAAGAAGGCAATGCTCCACATCATTGGTAATGTTCCCAATCCAAAGAAGGCCATAAAGATGATGCTGTTGGCAATATTGCCAGTTGAGACCGCTACTGCAGCGGCCATATACACCAGGCCGCAGGGAAGTAACCCGTTTAATAAGCCGATTGAAAATAATGAAGAGAAATTTCTCTTTTGGAAAAGACTGCCTAATGCTGATCGAAGTTTTTGAAGAAAGGTGAGAATAAAATTTTGATTTTGAAAAGATGAAAATCTTTTGGGTATTATGATAAAAGAAATGATCAACACACCTAATATTATGGAAAGCCAACGCTGGTACCCAAAGATGGCAACACTTTGGCCGATGATGCCAAATATAAAACCAAAAGCACCGTAGGTGATAATGCGGCCTGAATTATAAAATAATGCCCCGGCGAATTTTGCCCAATCGTCATCTTTCTTTAATGGAAGCGATAGCGCTATCGGCCCGCACATGCCTACGCAGTGAAAGCTGCCGAGCAAACCAATCATGAATGCAGCAATTATTAATTGGGACATATCTTCTTCACTAATTTATTAATAATTTCTTCTGAAAATAATAGCTTGTTCCATCTGCCTGCCAGTTCAACTGAATTTCATATTCTTTTTTATTAACTACATGAACGGGAACAAATATGGGTGCATCCTGTACAGAAAAATTTTGCGTTATGTCTTTGTCTTCATCAGAAGGGCAATATAATACCACATCTCCTGTAATCTTTTTGCCAGCAAAATCTTTAGGGAAAGCGATAGTTAATTTGCCTGCGCTCGTTTCGTATTTAACAGTGTCAGATAACAGGCTAACTCTGTTCATAGCATCAATCTTTTGTTGGTATTTCAACTCTTTGGCATAATAATCGGTAGTTACCAAATCCACCTTTTGGCTGGATGATTTAAAAACTAAAAACAGAATGCCCGTAACAAACACCGCATATACAAGAAGTATTTTATAGCCCCAGTTCATAATAAATAATTTATTAGTTATAAATTTCAGGGCCAATGAAATCGGCCTCCAATGTTTTTATTTTTTTATTGTTCTCATACATCCCAATCTTTAAGTCTGTTTTCCAGCCTTTAATTTCGTTTCGGTTGAGTTTTACGAAAAACTGCAAATGGGAGTAATCTTCTTTTTTTACAATTAGGGCTCCATTTCCAATCACTTCAATTTCGCCGAGTATGTTTTCAAGCTTTAAAGTATAGGTAATGTCTTCATGCGTTTTATTGGCAAGTTTCAGGTTATAGAGATTACTGATGCGCCCGTCTGGAAGGGAAGTATAGGTCATGCCGGCAGTACGCATAAGCCGGGCATCCAAATCGGTACGGCTAACCAAAAGAAAAACCAGCAACGACATTAATAAAGCAAGTACAGAAGTATAGGCTTTTATCCTTGGAGTAAATCTTAATTTAACTCCATTTACAATGCTATTTTCTGAGGCATACCGAACCAGCCCAACAGGTTTTTTAACGCTTATCATGATGGCATCACAGGCATCAATACACGCAGTACAGTTTACGCATTCCAGCTGTGTGCCGTTTCGTATATCTATGCCCGTTGGGCACACACGAACGCAGGCAAAGCAATCAATGCAATCACCTTGTTGGGGAACGATAGCGTCCATTTTCCGGGTAATACTTTTACAGGCGCCATCATCTTTGCAATCAACACATTTGCAATCGTGATCTTCTTTCTTTTTTAACTTCCCTCTTGGTTCGCCCCGCTTATGATCGTAGGCTACTACAATTGAATCTTTATCCAGCAACACGCCCTGTAATCTTCCGTACGGACATACCACCAGGCAGGCTTGTTCTCTAAACCACCAATAAACAAAAAAGAATACACTTGTGAAAACGAGTAATGAGATTAAAGTTCCTAAGTGCGCTGCCGGATCTCTTAAATAACCGAGCAACTGATCCATACTGATGAGGTAAGCAAGAAAGAAGTTGGCTATTATAAATGAAAGCACAAAAAATATGATAAACTTCAGCGTCCGTTTCCTCATTTTTTCAGCATTCCACGGCATAGATTTTAATTGTTTTTGTTTAGCAGAATCTCCATCAATCCAATATTCAATTTTCCGAAAAACCATTTCCATGAAAATAGTTTGCGGGCACGCCCACCCGCAAAAGATCCGACCAAACACTACTGTAAACAAAATGATAAAAACCACGAAGGTGAGCATGGCAATACCGAAAATAAAAAAGTCCTGGGGCCAAAATACCATTCCAAAAATGATAAATTTGCGTTCCAGGACATTTAACATCAGGAGTGGTTCTCCATGGATTTTTATGAATGGAAGACTAAAAAAAACAATAAGATAGAAGATGCTGAATCTCGTTCTTAAATTATATAAACGCCCTTTTGGTTTTTTAGGATTAATAAAATTTCTCCTTCCCTCGTTGCTTATAGTTGCAACTGAGTCTCTGAAACTGCCCTTTACATCTACTTCTTTAGTTGCTTCCATAGTAAAAAATTTTGATCTGCCACACGCTAGTTTGGTGTGGTTGCAGGTGGTACAGTGTCCTTAACTTTTGTTGTATTCATAGACACCGAATCGATGGACCCGGCCGGTGAAGCAGATGCCGCCGCATCTGTGTATACATCTCCCTGGGGCGCCTTTGGATTTGGTGGATTAGTTCCCCCTAATGATTTTACATAGCTTGCCAGGTAACTAATTTCTTTCGGCGAATATACTGATGACCACGCTTGCATTCCTTTATCAGGATAACCGTGTTTTATTGATTGGTAAATATCATTAAGCGAACCTTTGTGCAACCAATACTTATCTGTAAGGTTTGGCCCGGCGCCTCCTTCACCCAGTTTGCCATGGCAAGCAAAGCAGGTTGTTGTAAATATATCTTTCGCTTTTGCTAAACCGGCGGCGTCAGCATAGGGTACATTGTTCTCATCAATTTTATCTTTATTATTTGATTCATATATTTCTTTTTGAATTTTTGCCTGCTCCATTTCCGCCTGGTATTCTTGGGTTGGATTTTTTCCGTAGCCAAATACATGAAAGTTTAAGAGGTAAACAACGGCTACACCAATCGTTATATAAAAACCATATTTCCACCAGGGCGGGAGTGCATTGTCCAGTTCCCTTATGCCGTCATAATCGTGATCCAACATAACATCCTGTTCCCTTTCAACCGGGATTGCTTTGGTAAAGATTTTCTTATCAAGACCAGACCACCAAAGTTTGAATTTATTGGCTCTTGCCGGTGCAACTATTTTCTTTGGCAGCAGTTCTGCAGAAAATCTTCTTATTAAGAATGTTAAGAACAATATTATTATGATCTCAGTTGCCAAAACAGAAAGCAGCAAATAAAATGTGCCTGACGACAGCCCGCCATAATTCGTAACTACTTTCACAGTTTCTGCCTGTGCGGCATCCTGCGCCGAAGAAGTTTGTGCTGCGAACAGCAACCCCATTATCAATAGGGCAGGAAGCGCTTTAGGAACTTTATTTTTTTCAATAACCTGCTTTCCTAGTACCAGCAGAACGCGGCCAAGCAGCCAGATTACAAAAACCAGCAGTGCCATAATTACTAGTAAAAGCGTCTCGAGCTGGTTGCTGTTTGAAACTACTGTTTTGGTTGCAGGTGCTGCGTCCTGGGCCATCGCAGCTCCCGATGCCAATAATGCTGCTAACAGGGTTAAACTTAGTTTCTTTATTGATCGAATTGATTGCATACTTTTTTAATTATATGGTTGAGTTATTTAGTTCGTCTTTATCGAAAGGAATATTGGATAGTTCATTGACCCTGTCTTTTCCCATTTTTTTTACCAATACCAGGAGTATGATGAAAAAGGCAAGGAATATAAATAAGGATATATAGGCGTATACATGTACACCGTCTATTTTTTCCGCGTATTGTTTAATGAATGAAAACATAGTTTATTTATTATAAGTGGCAGTTGGATTTTTAGATATGTCGGTTCCCAAACGTTGTATGTATGCGATTAATGCAATCACTTCTTTCCGTGGAGAAACCCGTATGCTGTCGCCCAGCAAATTGTCTGAGATTTGTTTTGCCTGTACCTTTAAATCGGCCATTGCGTTCTGCTCATAATCTTTCGGGTAGGGTACACCGAGAGTTTTCATTGCGTGAATTTTTGCCGGTAAATCGGAGGTATCCAGGTCGTCCTGCAGCATGAATGCATACGATGGCATAACAGAACCTTCGCTCATAGATGAGGGTTCCCTAAAATGCCTGAAGTGCCATCCATCGGTTTTTTTGAGATTACCGGTGCCCTCTCTTGCAAGATCGGGGCCTGTGCGTTTGCTTCCCCATTGAAATGGATGGTCATATACAAATTCACCCGCTTTTGAATACTCGCCATAACGTTCTGTTTCACTTCTAAATGGACGTATCATTTGAGAATGACACAGGTAACAACCTTCCCGTACATAAATGTCTCTTCCTTCCAGTTCAAGCGGCGTATAAGGTTTTACACTACTTATTGTTGGAACATTTGATTTTATAAGGAAGGTGGGTACCAGTTCAATAATGCCTCCTATTAAAATAACAACCAGGCTTAAAACCATAAACTGTACAGGCCTTCTCTCAATCCACCTGTGCCAGTGCTCGCCTTTGTGCGGCACATAATTTTTTTCAAGTGGCGCTGCTTCAGCTTCTTCGTTAGCAACTAATTTTCCTGCTTTTACAGTTTTATATAAATTATAAATCATAAATAAAACACCAATTAAATACAATGTTCCGCCCAATGAACGCATTGCGTAAAAGGGTTTCATGTAAGTAACTGTTTCGAGAAAAGTATATTTTAGTTGCCCGGCTTCCGTAAATTGTTTCCACATGGAACTTTGTGTAAAGCCTGCCCAGTACATTGGTATTGCATAAAATAAAATACCTAATGTGCCAAGCCAGAAGTGAATGTTGGCTATCTTTTTTGAATAGAGGTCTGTTTTAAAAATGCGTGGAATAAGCCAGTATAAAACACCAAATGTTAACATACCGTTCCAGCCTAATGCACCTATGTGCACGTGTGCAATAATCCAGTCAGTATAGTGAGATATTGCGCTTACGCTTTTTAATGAAAGCATTGGACCTTCAAAGGTGGCCATACCATAAGCAGTTACTGCAACCACCATAAATTTTAAGATAACGTCGTCGCGTACACGATCCCATGCTCCGCGAAGTGTAAGCAGCCCGTTTATCATACCACCCCAGCTTGGAAATATCAGCATGAAAGAAAATACAACACCTAATGATTGTGCCCAGTTTGGCAAGGCAGTGTATAATAAATGGTGAGGCCCAGCCCAGATGTACAAAAAGATAAGCGCCCAAAAGTGAATAATGGAAAGCTTGTAAGAATACACCGGGCGGTTAGCTGCTTTCGGCAAAAAATAATACATCAACCCAAGGTAAGGCGTGGTTAAAAAGAAAGCCACTGCATTGTGTCCGTACCACCATTGTACCAATGCGTCCTGCACGCCTGCATAAAAACTATAACTCTTCAACCAGGTATAGGGTAATTCTCCCGAACGAACGATGTGCAAAACTGCAACGGTAACAAAGGTGGCTATATAAAACCAAATGGCCACATACAAATGCTTTTCTCTTCTCTTAATAATAGTAGCAAACATGTTCCAGCCGAATACAACCCAGATCACAGTTATCGCAACATCTATCGGCCAGATCAATTCGGCATACTCGCCGCTGTCAGTAAGACCTAATGGTAGTGTAATGGCTGCGGCAACTATTATAAGTTGCCAGCCCCAAAAATGAATGTAACTAAGTTTATCACTGTACATTCTTGCTTTACATAAACGCTGCAAAGAGTAATAAACACCCATAAAAATTCCGTTGCCGACAAAAGCAAAAATCACAGCATTCGTATGCAATGGACGAAGCCTTCCAAAATTGAAATAAGGCTCAAGATTTAATCCGTGAGGAAATTGACCCGGGAAAACCAATTGCAATGCTACCCAAAGACCAACGAGCATGCCAACAGCACCCCATACAATAGTGGCGTAAGCGAAGTTTCTTACTATTTTGTTATCATAATAAAATTTTTCTACCTGCATATAATTTTGGCTTGTGTTTTAAGAATGATGATGAATTTGTTTATTTTATAGTTGATCCTTTTTCTTCTTTTACCTCAATAGTTTTGGGCATGTCGTCAAAAAGCATTCGTACCGAAGGTGTATAATCATCATCGTATTGCCCGGATTTGGCACTCCATAAAAAGGCCACTAAAAATCCTGCAGCAACTGCAATACTTACTCCGATTAAGATGATTAGTGCACTCAATGATGATAATTTAGGTTGTCAAAAATACCCGGGCCGGCCTTTTGATTTTATGATGAGTATCAAACCAAAAACTGATTTTGATCATCATTCACCTTACAATTTTTTTAATCGTGCACTTATCGTTGATAATGCTGTTACCAGCAATACAATACTGATGCTGCTGGCTGGCATTAAAATAGCGGCTACCATTGGAGATAAAATGCCACGAACGGCAAATGATAACCCCACGATGTTGTATAAAATCGAAAGAACAAAGCTTGCGGTAACAATACTTTTGCCCGACCTGGCATAGGCGATAAATTTATCAATCAGCTTAACATTTGTTCCATCGAGGATAGCATCACATGCAGGCGAAAATTGTGATGTATTATCGCTGACAGCTACCCCTACATTGCTTTGCATTAATGCTCCGGCGTCATTAAGGCCATCACCCAACATTAATATATTTTTACCCTTAACACCCGATAGAACACCGGGTAAATTCTGCAATGATTTTATAAAGTCAAGCTTTTGTTGTGGTGACTGGTTAAACAGAAGTTGTGTGTTACTATCAAATATTTTTAGCAGTCTTTCTTTTTCTGAATTGTTATCGCCTGATAAAACGTGCAACTCAAATTTTTCTTTCTTCAAACGGAGTGCTAATTCATCAATTCCATCGCGGTATTGATTGCTCACCGTGAACCGGCCCATGTGCACATTGTTCAACATTACATGCACATGCGTACCCGTGTCGTAAGAAATAATTCCCGGGTCAAATTGATTGATGAAGCCGGCAGAACCCATTTTTACCTTAATGTTATTTACAGTGGCTTCTAATCCTCTTCCCGCATGCTCTTTAAATTCTTCAACCAATGCCGTCTCTGTTTCCGATGGCAGCGACAAAGCGATGATTTTACTTAATGGATGCGAAGATTGTTTAGTAATATTTTTAATTGCCAACAGTTCTTTGGCTGTAAGGGGCGTTCCTTCATAACTAACTTTTGACGATTTGTTTTGAGTGATAGTTCCTGTTTTATCAAGTACGATGGTATTAATCTTAGCCAATGATTCTATAACGCCGGCATTTTTTAAATACAATTTATTCTTGCCGAAAATGCGCAGCATATTTCCATAAGTAAAGGTTGCTGAAAGTAACAATGAGCAAGGGCAGGCAACAATTAAAACTGCAGTGAGAGAAGGCAATATTTTTGAAGGATCATATCGCCACCAAAATAAGATAGTACAAAATGCAATAGCAAATAATGCGAGCGTAAAGTAACGGCTCCATGGATGTATAAAGGATTTATCTTCATTTTTTTTACTGTTGAATATTTCGTTATTCCAAAGTTGGGTGATATAACTCTGCGATACGTCTTTAATAATTTCCAGTTCAATGGCACCGCCAATTTGTTTGCCGCCCGCATAAATCAAATCACCCGGTTTCTTTGCTACGGGGGTCGTTTCACCACTAACAAAACTATAGTCAATATTTGCGTTTCCTTTTATAAGAATCGAATCCGCAGGTATCATTTCTTCGTTGCGCAATATAATGCGGTTGGCCTTTTGCAATTGTGTGACGGGGATATTTTTTTCAACATTGTCTTTAATAACGGTAACGCCTAAGGGAAAATAAGATTTGTAATTCCTGTCGAATGAGAAGGAGTCATATGTCTTGTTTTGAAACCATCTACCAATTAACAAAAAAAATATAATTCCTGTTCCTGAATCAAGGTAGCCGGCGCCGTTACCGCTTAATATGTCGTAATAGCTCCTGGCAAATGTCACGATGATGGCTAAGGCTATTGGAGCGTCAATGTTCAGATAGTTTTGCCGCAGTCCTTTCCATGCTGAGGTAAAGATACCTGAAGCGCTGAAAAACAATGCCGGTAATGATAATGCGATATTCATCCAGGTGAAGGTTTCTTTCAACCCAGCCTGATCAAGTGTTCCCCCGGAAAAATATTCAGGGAAACTCAGCATCATAATATTTGAGAAACAAAAACCGGCAACGCCAATTTTATAAATCTGTTGCCTGTTAAATGTTGTTGGTTTTTTAGTTCGGGTATCGTTAAGCGTTATAGTTGGCTCATAACCAATAAAGGCTAGTAGCTCAACCACCTTTCTTAAAGTAATGAGCTGTGGATTGAAAGCTATAAATACTTCTTTCTTTTGAAAGTTAGATTGGGAAGTTATGATGCCCTCATTAATTTTATGCAGGTTCTCCAGTAAAAATATGCAGGACGAACAGTGAATTTGCGGGAGCTGGAAAACAACATTGGTTTTGTTGTCGCTGTTAAATTCTACCAACTTACTTATAATGGCCGGATCATCGAGATAGCCAAACCTTTCAGAAGTGAACTTGCCCCTGGCTTTAATGCCGGGATTTTTATCAAGGTTATAATAATGGCACAGGTTATTTTCGTTAAGCAGCAGATATACCTGCTTACAGCCATTGCAGCAAAAAACTTTATCATCGGCCTGGAAAGTATCGTCCTCGCAGGTTTCACTGCAATGGTAACAGGGAACCTGTATCGCTGGGCGATTAACTAACGGTGCGGGTTTTATTGTTTTATTTAATGTTGACATACTGTTTTAATACGGCCTGGTAAAATATTAATTTATGGTAACGAATATTAATTTTATTGAATTGACGTAATCTAAAAGTGCGCAATGAAAATAGGCTGCAGTACAGTTTTTATAATCAGGTCGGCACGGCTTGGTTTAAAGAGCCTTGATATTGTATTTCTCCCGTAGGCGCCCATTACCAAAAAAGTATTTTGCCTTGTAAAAACATATTCAACCAGGCTGTTGTAGATATTTCCTTTCAGAACCTCAAAATGCAAATCGTAGTAGTAGTTCTTTAGCAGTTCTTTAAGTTTAAACCTGTTGGCATCTTTCCATTCGCCGGTATCATTAATATGCACTACGTTTATTTTTTTGTCGTGCAATTGAGGAAAGAGGTATGTAAACTGTTTAATTGCAAATACCGAAGAGGCTGAGCCATCGTATGTAAAAACAACTTCATCAATGGCGTCAAAATGTTCTGGTGCGATAATTACAGGACACTCCGTACTTTTTAAAACATCCTTTATAAAGTTTGTGGGCGTTCCTTCAAATTGCTTATTAAAGGAAGTAGCTCCGTCGATAACTATCATGTCAGCATACCGGCTTTCTTCAATTAATTCATAAGCAGGTATACCCCTGTCACGATGTAGTAACAAATTTACACCCCTGTTGGCGGCTGCTTCTCTGTACGTTGAAATATTGTGTTCTATCAATTCGGTTCTGTCTGATTTCTGTGCATCTTGCTCATTTAAACCCGCTTTAAAATTGCCTCTTTCAACGGAAGCCTTTAGGCTTAAAGTTTCTTCATAAGCCAGGTTTTCCAGGAAAACGCCGGTTATTTTCGAATTAGTTAACCTACCCAGGTAGCTTGCAAATTCAAGCGAATTTTTATCGGGGTTAGCTGCATTTATTGCTACTAATATTTTTCTCATTATTTAAATTTTGAAATACAGGCAACGTTTGTTGATAAATTAAAAATTCAATTGCAGAAACACAATTGTGTTCCGACGGCTGGCGTAAAAATATTACCTCTCAAAAGACTATCGTATGATTTTCAACCAGCCTCCGGATGATATTTATCATTCTTTTTGGCAGTACCAATAGGGCAGGCAGGAGCCTTAAGCGGGAAAGAATTACCGGGAGAGGTTAATTGTGAATCTTAATTTGGTTGATTTTTTAAACTCTATTTTCAAACGTTTTTAAGAATGAAATGCTTTCGTATTTTTTATCGAAAGGATATAAGCAATAATGACATCAATCAGCTATCACTCTAACTGAAGTCATCTAAAAAATTAAGCCATAGTGATAGTTTTGGATGAAGAGAGATTTTATGAAAGATATATTAATAGCCACGGACTTTTCCCCCGCAGCGCGGATCGCATCTGTATTTGGAGTGCAACTTGCAAAGGCACTCGATGCTAACGTTATTTTGTTTAACGCCTACAAAGTGCCACACGCATTCCCCGCACTTAATGTGAAAATTTCGGGGTATGATGTCATGATGCAAACAGATAAAAAATTAATGGACGAAGCAGATTTCCTGGATCCCGACCATTCTTTGGTTGAAATTATGTGTGACGAAGGCGAGACGGACGATGTAATTATTACTTCCGCTAATGAAAAAAAGGTTGACCTCATAGTTGCCGGAATGAAAGGAACTGGCAGGAATCTTGGAAAAATATTTGGTTCCACAGCTGTTGCACTTGCCCGAAATGCGAACGTGCCACTCCTGCTAGTGCCGGAAAATGCAGTGTATAAAACCCCCCGAACAATGGTTTTTGCCAGCGATTTGGGCGTCGATACCGATTTACAGGTGTTGGATAATTTGGCGGAAATCTTTCAGTCGTTCGAGCCTAAAATATATGTATTAACTGTGCTGAAAAACAAGCATGAAGAATGGTTTGAAGTGTTACATACACATCAAACATTAAAGAAAGCTTCGGTAACTTTTAGTGATTGGCCCGATTATCCCGTCGACATTGACATAACCAATGCCCTGAATTCATTTATAGAAAAACATAACGCTGATATGTTGGTAATGATGCCACACAGGCATGAATGGCTTGGACGGATTTTCAGAAAAAATGAAACAAAGGATATGATCTTTCATACCCATGTTTCCTTATTAATTTTGCCCGAACGAATGCTTGAAGAAAACCAATTTTTAAAAAGGCAACGAGTAGCTGTTAACTAAAACGCCAATGGAAAGAATGGAAGATTTTTATTCAATGATTTAATTTTTTTGGCGTAAAATTTATTATTATGAAAAAGATAATTATTCCTTTTGACGGCGGAAATTTTTCAAAAGGCGCTTTTTCTTTCGCGTGTAACGTAAATAAGAAAACCCCAATTTTACTAACCGGTATTTTCCTGGCAGAAAAAAATTACGAATCGCTTTTTTTCTTTCCCAGTGCTTTTGCAGCACCAGCATATATACCGGTGAAGGAAGGCATTGATGAAGGAATTTTGGAAAACAGCATAAATGATTTTACCCGGTTGTGCGATGAGAATAACATAAAATACAAGGTGCACAAAGACATTTATGAATCGGCCCTTCGGCAATTATCAAAGGAAACCCGTTTTGCTGATTTGATGTTAATTGGCAGCGAAATTTTTTACACAAGCAATGAAAATGAGCCGCTCGAATATTTATTGCATGCGCTTCACACTACGGAATGCCCGGTAATTATTGTACCGGAAAAATTCAACTTTCCATCGCATATAATCCTGGCATACGACGGTTCTGAATCTTCAGTTTATGCTATTAAACAATTTGTAAATTTATTCCCCGAACTATGTTCATTAAAAACCATATTAGTTTATGCCGGAGATGAAAAGCATGATATTCCGGACCGGGAGTTGATCGAAGAACTTGCAGCCAGCCATTTTGAAAACTTTTCTATTAATAAAATTCCTGTTACGGATAAAAATATTTTTAATGAATGGCTTGCGACGCAGTCAAACCCTTTGTTGGTTAGCGGTTCATTCAGCAGGTCGGAAATTTCGCAACTGTTTAAACGCAGTTTTATAATTAAGACAATTAAAGATCATAATACCCCTGTTTTTATTGCCCACCGGTAAACGATACGGGGAATAAATTATAATAAAATGGTAACATTAAACGATCACACTCCGGATATAAAAACAGTTAAATCTGCAGCCTGGTTTATTACCATTTTGTCATCTGTAATTTTTGTTCCAATTCTCAGAAATATTATTTTATCTGTCCTCTTGAAGCTGTATGATTTATTTGTTCAGCACGGAATGGGTGGGTAGTTGTTACCCCGCCCGGGTTGGCGATCCCAATCAGCATACTCCCTGTGAAATATTTCCAGCTCCCATAAATGAGTAATGTCAAGCCAGTTTATGACGGCTATCATCAATATGCGTATTACTTAAGGTTAAATTTGATTAATTAAAAAAGGGTCTTATGAAACAGAACCTATTATCTCACTCAACCAAAGTAAGTGAGACAGATTATAATCTTCCGTCCCTTTCTATAATTCTTCCGTTTGAGCCAAAAATGCAATCAAAGAGTGAACTCACTTCGTCGTTGCAATCAGTGGTTGAAAAAGTTGAGAAAAAAATATTTGATAATTTTTCTATTGATATGGCATTGCTGGTAATACAGAAGCTGAAGTATATCATTAAGAACCTCGATTTCAGTACCCATAAAAAAAGTATCGCAATTTACGTATCCCCGGTATTTGAAAAAGTTTTATACCTCAATGTGGAAGTTGATGAAAGGATCGTGTTGGATAAATCATTTCATATACAAGACCTCATAAAAAATAAGAAGGAATTGCATCAGTATCTTTTATTGCAACTAACCGAAAAAGAATGCAGGATTTATGTGAATGAGTCCGGCGAAATGCAAAAGATTTTTTTTAGCAGGTTAGAAAATTTTTTAGAGTATACCGACCCATTATATCATCGACTAAAAATTAAAGAATGCGATCGTGAATGTGTAAACATTAACATTGAAAAATTTTTGCGCCGAATTGATAATTCACTGGACTATATAATGGATTCTTATCACCTGCCGTTATTTGTAATTGGAAATGAAGAAGTTCTAAATCATTTTAACAACGTTACCACACACGCAAGTTCAATTATCGAAAATATTATAAGTGACTACCAGGATGGCGACACCGAAGAAATTAAAAAATTGATGGTACCATATATTGCTGATTGGAAGGATGTAAAGCAAAAATATTTATTAAATGAACTTCATACGGCTGTGTTCAAACATAAGCTCGCGACGGGAATATCGGATGTAATCAAAGCCGTTATGGAGCATCGTTGCCGGATTCTCTTATTGGAAGAAAATTATCAATTTCCCGAATTAAATACGAGGAACGAAGAAACAGTTTATAAAGCCAATAAGTTGTATAATCGTTTTTCTTATTTAAAAGATACGGTTGATGAAATAATTGAAAAAATACTTGAGGAAGATGGCGATGTGGAATTCGTAAGCAAAAACATAATGAAGCAGTACGATCATATTGCTCTCATAATTCATTCTAAAAAAAATATTATATATGAAAACAATTATCCTGGCGACTGATTTTTCCTCAACAGCTTTGAATGCTGCAAATTATGCGGCAGACATGGCGGTTGCCATAAATGCAGATTTACACTTGCTTAATATTCAAAAAGTTCCTATCTATTATAATGATATACCTCCTGTTACAACAGTGGAAGATATTATCGGGAATGCCGAAGAAACTTTAAATGAATTGAAACGACAACTGGAAAGAAAAGCAGGCAATACAATTAAGATAACAACAGAAGTTGAGATGGGCACCTTCTTTACCGAATTAAATGCAGTTTGTGATAACCTGCAACCCTTTGCAGTAGTTATGGGAAACCAGGGCGTAACTAATGCAGAGCGAATATTTTTTGGAAGCCATACAATTATTGCAATGAAAAATCTGCGGTGGCCAATATTGGCGGTACCGCGTGGAGTAAAATTTGCGAATATTAAAAAAATCGGGCTTGCCTGCGATTTTGAAAAAGTAGTCGACAAAACACCCATGCATGAAATTGAGGAATTCGTAAAAATCTTTAATGCCCGGCTATATGTTATTAATACAGGGCCAAAGGAAGCTCATGATCCCGAAATGATCTTTCAGTCTGGTTTGCTGCAGGTAATGTTGGGAGACATGAAACCAGAATTTCATTTCATAAATAATAAAGACATAGACGAGGGTCTTATGGATTTTTGTGAAAAAAATAATATAGATCTTCTTATGGTAACGCACAAGCGACATTCACTTCTTGATAAGATGATTCAAAGAAGCCATACAAAACATTTGATATTACATAGCCACATACCAGTGATGGCGCTTCATGAATAATTAATAACAAAAAATCATGAACACATATATAAAACAATTCAATGAAATCAAT
Source organism: Ginsengibacter sp. (assembly GCF_057362405.1). NCBI lineage: Bacteria > Pseudomonadati > Bacteroidota > Chitinophagia > Chitinophagales > Chitinophagaceae > Ginsengibacter > Ginsengibacter sp. The sequence goes on along the minus strand of NZ_JBMQQG010000002.1, from coordinate 5,809 downwards.
ATTGGAGACATACCATCAGTAGGCGGCAAAAATGCTTCTTTAGGTGAAATGTTTTCAAAATTGGCGGCTAAAGGCATTTCGGTGCCGGACGGCTTTGCCACAACAGCCGGGGCTTTTCAGGACTTTCTTAAATACAATTCATTGACCCCGCAACTGACGGAATTAATGAAGCAGCTAGATAAGAGTAAGTATGTGAACCTGCGGGAAAGCGGATTGAAGGCACGAAAATTATTACTAAATGCCCACCTTCCCGAAGAACTGGGTGAAGCGATTATTGGTGCCTATAAAAAATTATGTGGTAACGAAAATTATTTTGAAGTAGCCGTTCGCAGCAGTGCAACGGCTGAGGATTTACCTGAAGCAAGTTTTGCCGGTCAGCATGAAAGTTATCTTAATATAAAAGGAGAAGAAGCTTTGCTCGATGCTGTAAAAAAATGTTATGCATCATTATATACTGACAGGGCAATTAAGTATCGCGAAGATAATGGATTCGGCCACGAAAAAGTTTCATTATCAGTAGGCATACAAAAAATGGTGCGTTCTGATAAAGCCTGTTCTGGTGTAGGTTTTACACTTGAACCTGAATCGGGATTCCGCGATATTGTTCATATTGCAGGCGTATGGGGCCTGGGCGAAAACATAGTGCAGGGCACCGTTACGCCTGATGAGTTTTTTGTTTTTAAACCAGCGCTTTTGCAGGGAAAAAATGCCATCATTCAAAAGATTTTGGGCGACAAGGCCAAGACAATGATTTACGGAACCAGTGTTGATAACCCAGTTATTAATATTGAAACTCCGGAAGAAAAAAAGGACGAATATGTATTGAGCGATAAGGAACTTACCACCCTGGCTAACTGGGCGTTGGTAATTGAGAACCATTATCAAAAGCCGATGGATATTGAATGGGCCAAAGACGGAATTACCAATGAATTGTTTATCATCCAGGCCAGGCCCGAAACGGTTCATTCGCAAAGAAACCCGTTGATTGTTAAAGAATATAAAATCATAACTAAAGGTAAAGCCATCACCCAGGGCGAAGCCATTGGTTCAAAAGTAGCTGCGGGAATTGCGAGGATTTTGAAATCGCCTGATGAGTCGGATAAATTACAACCGGGCGAAATTGTTGTTACCGATTTAACCAGTCCGGACTGGGATCCGATTTTAAAAAATGCGGCAGCAATTATTACCAACAAAGGTGGCAGAACGAGCCACGCTTCAATTGTAGCAAGAGAATTGGGGGTGCCTGCCATTGTGGGCTGCGCTGACGCCACTGAGAAAATTACTGACGGAGAAATGATAACGGTTTCATGCTGTGAAGGAGAAACCGGTTTTGTTTATGAAGGCAAATTAGACTTTAAAGAAACTGAACTGGACTTCTCTAACATAAAAAAACCTGAAACTACTGAGGTAATGATGATAGTGGGAGATCCGGATAAAGCATTTAAGTTATCTTTTTATCCCAACGACGGAGTTGGACTAATGCGGCTTGAATTTATCATTACCAACACGGTACAAATTCACCCCATGGCTTTGGTAAAGTTTAATGAATTAACTGATGCATCAGTGAAAAAGAAAATTGAAAAACTAACGCATCATTACCCTGATAAAGAAAAGTATTTTGTTGATAAATTATCGCAGGGCGTGGCCACCATTGCAGCAGCCTTTTATCCCAAAGACGTTATTGTTCGTATGAGTGATTTCAAAACCAATGAATATGCTAATCTCATTGGTGGTAAAGATTTTGAACCACAGGAAGAAAATCCCATGTTAGGCTTCAGGGGAGCTTCAAGATATTATAATGACAGGTATAGAGAAGGTTTTAAACTTGAATGCGAAGCTATTAGAAAAGTAAGAGACGAAATGGGTTTAACCAATGTGAAAGTAATGATCCCATTCTGCAGAACGGTTGAAGAAGGCAATAAAGTAATTGCGGTGATGAAGAGGTATGGCCTCGAACAAGGCGTCAATAATCTCGAGATATATGTGATGGCAGAAATTCCAAGTAATGTTATACTCGCTGAAAAATTTGCAAAAATATTTGATGGCTTTTCGATAGGTTCCAATGACCTTACTCAACTCACATTGGGGATCGACAGGGATTCATCAATAGTCAATGATTTATTCGATGAAGAAAATGAAGCTCCTAAAGAAATGATCGCCAAGGTGATCAAAAAAGCTAAAGAAGCAGGGGTAAAGATTGGACTATGCGGACAAGCGCCGAGTGATATTCCGGCATTTGCAAAATTCCTTGTGGAGCAGGGAATTGATAGTATTTCTTTTAATCCGGATGCATTACTCAAGGGTATAAAAAATATAAACCAGGCTGAGTCAACACTTAAAATGGCCTTTTGAATGGCTGCCTGTGTTTAATAGTAAGAGATGGGATGGATTAATTGTCATTATCATTTTGTAATCATGTTCAAACAATAAGGGTTTGCAGACTTTATTTCATTGGCATTTCCTCACCTTTTTTATTTCGATTCAAGAACAAAAACAGAGTATTTAAATTTAATAGCCATTAATGTCAAAAATTGTAACGATCACCTTTAGTCCCTGTATTGATAAGAGCACTTCAATATCATGTTTAATTCCTGAAAAAAAATTACAATGTGCACCACCGAAACTTGAACCGGGCGGAGGAGGTATTAATGTTGCAAGAGCGCTGAAAAAACTAGGTGAGGATGCTATTGCTATATTTCCTTCAGGTGGTTACACCGGAAAGTATTTTAATCATTTAATGGAAAGGGAAAATGTCAATTCCAAAATAATTGAAATTGAAAACGAGACAAGAGAAAATATTATTGTCCTCGATCAATCCATTAATGCGCAATATCGTTTTGGAATGCCCGGCTCTGAATTGAACGAACGTGAATGGAAAGAATGTTTAAGGGCTGTGGAAGAAATAGATGATGCCAGTTTTATTATTGCGAGCGGCAGCTTACCTCCGGGCGTTCCGGTTAATATTTATGCAACGCTTGCAGAAATAGCAAGAGGCAAGAATGCGAAGTTAATTGTCGATACTTCCGGAGAGGCGTTAAAAGAGGCCGTGCAAAAAGGTATTTATCTTCTAAAACCTAATCTTGGCGAACTGGCTTATTTGGCCGGAGTGGATGAGCTAAAGCCCGGGGATATTGTAAGTGTTTCCAGGGTAATCATTGAAAAAGGTATGTGTGAAGTAGTGGTGATATCAATGGGAATGGCCGGCGCAACCATTGTAACAAAAAATTTCACAGAGCTAATTACGGCGCCTAAGGTAGCCAGAAAAAGCACGGTAGGTGCCGGCGACAGCATGGTTGCGGGAATTGTTTTTTTTCTATCCAGAGGCGAAAGCTTGCTGGAAGCGGCTAAATTTGGAGTAGCATGTGGTACAGCAGCAACCATGAATCCCGGCACAGAACTTTGCAAAAAAGAAGATGCCTTTCAACTTTATGAAATGATGCAGCAGGTACCCGAACTTAATTTTACTGCAGCCAATGGATAAAAGCGATCCAAAAAATATCATCAAAAAACATTACCGGGCGCTCCATAAGCTAATCACAGTTGTAAATAAAGATTTCGAAGTTGAAGCCATTCATCAGTTGAGAGTGGAGTATAAAAAGCTGCGGGCTTTTTTAAGAATGATTTCAAATGAAAAGCTGGCTCATGAAAAAATTAAAATTCCTGGAAAGTTAAAAAAAGCGTACGCAATAGCGGGCTTAATACGCGATCTGCAATTGCAGCATAAAAATATCCTTGCCATTGTTGGTGAACATTCAAAAAAAATAAAATCTTATTTAAAACTCCTTGAAAACCAGGTAAGAATTTTACAGCCTCTACTCCGCAATATACCGTTGGGCAAAACGGTTGATAAATGCATAACTGAAACAGGAGACTTAATTCTTGAAAAAATAAATACAATTGTTGCCGGCCGATTCATAGAAAATAATTGCGTAGCTATAACATCAATTATAGCCAGCAAAAATTTCAATGATGCCAATATGCACGCTATCAGGAAACATATGAAGGATATATTTTATACGATACAAAAATTAGAAAATGCGGCGGAAGAAATAAAATTTAATGATAGCCCGATTCTAAGATCGGAAAAAAAATATTTTGATCAAATTCTTGAGCAGTTTGGAAATTTCCAGGATAAATGCACATCAATTACCTTATTGGACGAACATTGGATATGCCCGCTGGGCGTGGCTGATAAGGAATTATTGATGCGAATAAGAAATGTATTTATTGCGGAACGTGATGCTACAAGAAAAGCTCTCATACAGCGATTAGAATACGAAATAGTCCCTCATTTGAAGAAACTTGAAGAATTAAATGCCCACGCCGTTTAATTTATTTTCGGGAAAAATTTAGTGTATTCTGAATTTTATTACTATTTTGCCATCATTGTAAAAATTAAGGTATTTCTAATTGAACACTTAGTTTTTATAATTAGTTAGTTTTGGTACGGCCCTGGTTTTTACCGGGGCCTTTTTGCGTCTGCCCGAGGGGGTTAGGCGAATCATTTTACTAATTATTACTCACCCTTACGGAATCTTAACGCCATCGTATTAAGGACAACTGGATGATGAGAATCATCAGTTATGTTGACGGTATTCATTGGAGCCTGAAGTTGAAAAGCGGAAATTTGAATTTGATGGGCGCAATGATAAAAACCGGTAATCATGCATGCTTTATCAACAAATAAGGTCGGTTTTATCTCAGCAATATTATCAGTAATTTTTGCCGTCGGTTATTCTATTCCTCAAATATTATCTGCCGCCCAAATTATACCCCATCCGCAGGATTTGTTCTGGTTGTTTCTGCCATCATTGTTTTTAGCTCCAACATTTTTAATTGCGATGATATGCCTGCATTATGCCGCAACTGCAAGTCTTAAAGTGTGGACCAATATTGGGGTTGCATTTGCAGTAATATATTGTGTCGACGTTACCCTGGTGTATTTCACCGAGCTTACCGTAGTTTTGCCTTCTCAATTAAAAGGGCAAATAGACAAAGAAAATGTTTTGTTGTTTGATAAATCATCATTCCTGATGGCCGTCGATTGTTTGGGGTATTTCTTCATGAGTTTTTCAACCTTTTTCTCTGCCTTTGCATTTAGAAAAAATACCTGGCTGTACAGGGGACTATTATGGAATGGCGTATTAATGCCGGTATTAATACTGGCCTTTTTCTACCCGACATTTTATTATATCGGCGCTTTATGGATGATAACGTTTCCATTTGCGATGATTAACGCTGCCAGGTTTTTTCGTAATGATTCGCGAAGCCAATTAAAATTAAGATTAGAATATGAAACTAAATAAAGAATGGCACCTGGCTCACCCGATGCCAAAAAACCCTACGCAGCAACAAAGAATTGAATGGCACCTTGAGCATGCAAAAAATTGCAGTTGTCGCGAAATTCCTGCGAAGCTGAAAGAAGAGATGAAAAAATTAAAAATTAAAATTCCGCTGGCATGAGCAATTTAAGTCATGATGTTTTTCTTACGTTGTACATTATTTCTAATTTACTAGCTCTCGTAATGCTTTGGGCGGGCTGGAAAAATCAGCACATTTTAAGGGTACTCGTAACCCTGGTATTTGCTTGGGCAAGTTGGACTAACTGGAATGAAGCCGAAATTGCTCCGCAGTTCTATATGGATTATGCTAATCTTACTTTCCTGGCGGTATATCGTCATTTTATTAACGGATGGTTTAGCGCACATATTACCTTGGCCGTGGGCTTCATTGCAACCTGCCAGTTACTCATCGCTATTTCTATGTTTTTTAAAGGATGGTTATTTAAGATTGGGGCAATTGGTGCCAT
>NZ_JBMQQG010000001.1:0-5043 GCF_057362405.1 Ginsengibacter sp. | reverse complement strand
GGAACTCGCAAATAAAACACTTAACGAAGCGTTGGATGGTGTAACGAACGGGCAAATTGAAATTGCAAAGGAGGTTTTGCAGAAGGTGTATGATAACCTTGCTAATCTCCCTTTAACTGATTGATAAAAAATGTAAATACAATTCACTTAATAAAATTTAAAATCATGAGCACAACAACAACAGCCTCACTATTGAAAGGAGGCGAATGGCTCGTTAAAAAAAGCAATGCTTTTGAAACATTTACTCCTGAAGATTATACTGAGGAACAGCTAATGGTGCGTGATATGTGTAACCAGTTTCTACAGGCCGAAGTTCTGCCTGTTATAGAACGTATTGATAAAATGGAGCCCGGATTAATGCCGTCACTTATGGATAAAGCCGGTGAACAGGGCCTATTAGGCGCTTCGGTTCCGGAAGAGTTAAATGGTCTTGGGAAAGATTTCGTTACGTCTACATTGGTAAGCGAAGGGTTGGGAGGTGGTTACTCCTTCAGTGTGGCAATGAGCGCACATGCAGGTATTGGCACATTACCCATTTTATATTTTGGAACAGAAGAACAGAAAAAGAAGTATGTATCAAAATTAGCTACGGGTGAATGGAAGGGTTCTTATGGACTAACGGAGCCTGGAAGTGGCAGTGATGCATTGGGTGCAAAAACAACTGCAACACTCTCCGCTGATGGAAAAAACTATTTATTAAACGGGCAAAAATGCTGGATCACTAACGGGGGTTTTGCAGATGTCTATACCGTGTTCGCTAAAATTGATGGAGACAAATTTACTGCGTTTATTGTTGAACGTGAGTTTGAGGGGTTTACCCGTGGCCCGGAAGAACATAAAATGGGAATCAAAGGTTCCTCAACGGTACAATTGTATTTCCAGGATTGCAAAGTACCTGTAGAAAATGTATTGGGTGAAATTGGAAAGGGTCACATTATCGCTTTTAATATTTTAAATATTGGTCGCCTGAAATTAGCCGCAGCGGCAATAGGTGGCGCTAAGTTAGCATTGACCGAAACTATTCAATATGCTAAAACAAGAGAGCAGTTCAAAACGCCCATAGCCAACTTTGGCGCCATAAAACACAAGCTGGCAGAAATGGCGATTAAAATTTATGCGGATGAAAGTGCCTTGTATAGAACGGCAAAATGGATCGATGAAAAAGAAGCTGAATTACTTACAGCTGGCAAGCCTTTCAACGAGGCGCTTCTTGGAGCGGCTGAGGAATTTGCGATAGAATGCGCCATTTTAAAAGTACATGGAAGTGAGGTTTTGGATTTTGTTGTTGATGAGGGCGTACAGGTGCATGGCGGCAATGGCTACAGCGATGAATACAATATTAGCAGGGGATACCGGGATAGTCGAATAAATCGTATCTATGAAGGTACTAATGAGATAAACAGGTTACTTACTGTTGATATGATGTTAAAGAGAGCCATGAAAGGAAAACTTGACCTGATGGGCCCGGCAATGAATGTTCAGAAAGAATTAATGAGTATTCCTGACTTTGGTGATAGTGATGAAGGCCCATTTTCAAAAGAGGAAAAGGCTGTCGCTAATATGAAAAAATGCATTTTGATGGTAGCCGGTGCCGCTGTACAAAAATTAATGACTAACCTTACTAGCGAGCAGGAGATAATAATGAATATTGCAGATATGACGATAGAGACTTTTGTAGCAGAAAGCTTTTTACTTCGCGTAATGAAGGCATCGGACAAAAATGGTGAGGGGAATAACAAGGTTCAGGTAGCGATGATGCAATGCTATTTGAATGACGCTGTTGATAAAGTTGCTAAATGTGGTAAAGAGGCAATTAATGCCTTTGCCGGTGGCGATGAGCAGAAAATGATGTTACTCGGTTTAAAACGATTTACTAAAACTGAACCATTTAATAGCAAAGACGCACGAAGGTTGATCGCAGATAAATTGATCGACGAAGGAAAATATGGTTTGTAAGATTCGAATTTCTTAATGATATTATAGGGAGCTTTGGTCGAAAAACCAAGGCTTTTTATTTTAATGTTATACCTTCATTTTATGAAAATGATTTGCGCCTTAATCCTTATTTTTTCTTTTTTTAATGCAGTTTCACAGGAAACTTCTCCCGCTTTTTTTTATGTAAAAACAACGGACTCTCTGCCTTTTTTAAAATATGGAATTGGAGAAGACCGGCTTGGTGGTGCTAAGATGACTTTCCTGGATAGCAACATCATTCTAAAAGTAGTCGATAGTTTTAATACCGATTATAAAGTGCAGTTATCAAAATTCCATTCAGCCTATATTAACAAAAAAAAGGTGGAAGTAACTACAGGTGTAAACACCCTGGAGCACTTAACCGATAGCTGGAAGGTATGGGGAGATTCTACTTTTGATTATGTATCGATAAAGCTCGATGAGAGACTTCCATACACCAGCAGAATGGAAATTGATCCTTCAAGAATTGTAGTGGACATTTTTGGTGCAACGAGTAATACCAACTGGATTACCCAACTATCTAGCGTCAAAGAAATTAAGAACACCTGGTATGAGCAACCCGAAGATGACGTAATGCGTGTTTTTATCGAATTAAAACATCCAATGTTTTGGGGGTATACCATTTATTATGATGAACCCAATAAACTAACGATACGGGTTAAACGACAACCTAAAATATTGGCTTTAAATCATCTTACCATCGCAGTAGATGCGGGGCACGGAGGTGATAATATAGGCGCTACCGGTAATGTAAGTAACATCAAAGAAAAGGATTACACGCTGCTTATTGCGAAGCAACTGGAAACTGCATTGAGGCTAAGGAAAACAAAGGTTGTAATGACAAGAACAAAAGACACAACCCTTAGCATGCCCGAACGAATTAATTTTTTAAGGCAGAAAAATCCCGATCTCTTAATAAGCATTCACTTAAATTCGGGCGATATAGATACTACCAGCGGTGTAAGCACCTACTACCGGTATATTGGTTTCCGGCCGTTAAGCCAGGCTATTTTAAAAAGTATGTTACAGGGAACCGGGCTTCATGAATATGGCAACGTGGGGAGTTTTAATTTTTCATTGAGCGGCCCGACCGATTATCCCAATTGCCTTTTAGAAGTTGCATTTCTAAGTAATAAAAGTGATGAGAGAAAGATTCTTAATCCTAAATTTCGTAAACTGGTGGCACAAAGAGTTATTGCCGGAATTGAAGATTTTTTGAAAAAGTTATAAATATTATTAATCAAAACGACACGAAGTTGAAAGAGAAAATAAACACAACTATAAAAAATACCTCAGGAAAATTAAGCAATCTTTCAGAGACGTTGATTGGTTCTGAAATTGTTAAGCTTGGAGCAGACATTAAAGAAAAAATTAAACAAGGGGAGACTATTTACAATTTCACGATTGGAGATTTTGATTCTTCCATTTTCCCAATTCCCAAATGGCTGGAGGAAGAAATAATCAATGCCTATCAAAGCAAATTCACCACTTACCCGCCTGCAGAAGGAATTCTGTCGTTAAGAGAATCAGTTTCTTCATTTATAAAAGAACGGGAGGGCCTCGATTATAACGCTAAAGAAATATTAATTGCTGCAGGGGGCCGGCCCCTTATTTATGCATTGTATCGGGCAGTGGTTGATAAAGATGATAAGGTTATTTATTCTGTGCCTAGTTGGAATAATAATCACTACGTTCATTTTGTTGAAGGGCAACACCAGGTTATTGAGGCAACACCGGAAAATAATTTTATGCCGTTGGCAGCAGATATTCAGCCTTATATTGAAGAGGCTGTTTTGATAGCTTTGTGTTCACCTTTAAATCCTACCGGAACTGTTTTTAAAAAAGACGAATTGGAAAAGATATGTGACATGGTGCTTGAGGAAAATTTGCGCCGCGGCAGGGAAGAAAAGAAATTATACGTGATGTATGATCAAATGTACTGGACATTAACTTTTGGCGATACGCAACATTATAATCCCGTTAGCCTCCGGCCCGAAATGAAGAAATACACCATTTTTATAGATGGCATTAGTAAGGCGTTTGCTGCAACGGGCGTTCGTGTTGGATGGGCATTAGGTCCCGAAAGTGTTTTAGCCAAAATGAAAGCGCTTAATAGTCATATTGGTGCCTGGAGCCCAATGGCTGAACAACATGCAACTGCAAAATTTCTTTTACAGAAAAGCGTGATTGATAAATACCTGCACCATTTTAAACGTGAATTGGAAGAACGATTACAACTCATCTATAAAGGCTTTCAAAAATTGAAGACCGAAGGCTTTACAATTGATGCCTGTGCACCGCAAGCCGCCATTTATCTTACCATACAAATAAGCCTGGTTGGAAAAAAATTATCAGATGATACAATCCTTGCCACCCAGGCCGATGTTACCTCTTATATTTTGAATGAGGCAAAGCTGGCCGTAGTGCCTTTCTATGCTTTTGGTGCACCTAAAAACTCTGATTGGTATAGATTGAGTGTAGGAACCTGCAAAAAGGAAGAAATTCCCCAGATGCTGACCAAACTGGAAGAGGCATTAAAAAAATTATCTTAACAAATTTTGTCAACAAGAACTCAAAACAATTTCAGTATTCCGTGAAGTCTTTTCAATTGATGATTCCCTTCTCCAACAGGTATTCCGCTATCTGAACAGCGTTTGTGGCAGCACCTTTGCGAAGGTTGTCACTTACAATCCAGCAATTAAGCGTATTTGGTTGAGATTCATCCCTGCGTATTCTGCCAACAAAAGTTTCATCTTTTTCATGAGCTGTTAACGGCATCGGGTAAACGAAATTTGCAATATCATCCTGTAATACAACGCCTGGAGATTCTGATAAAATTTTCTTCACGTCATCAATATCAAAATCGTTTTCGAATTCTATATTCACACTTTCACTGTGGCCACCCATAACAGGAATGCGTACACAGGTTGCCGTTACATTAATAGCATCATCACCAAGAATTTTTCTCGTTTCATTTACCATTTTCATTTCTTCCTTCGTATATCCGTTTTCTATAAACACATCAATCTGCGGAATGGCATTTTTATCAATCGGATATTTATATGCCAT